>CANGMW010000136.1 GCA_947454695.1 Comamonadaceae bacterium
CTCAAAGACGTGGCACGCATTGAGTTGGGTGCGCAGGTTTACACCCCCTCGGCCCGGCTCAACGGCAAACCCGCCACCGGCATTGGCGTTCAGCTCTCGCCCACCGGCAACGCCTTGGCCACGGCCCAGGCGATTCGCACCCGGATGACGGAACTGGAACGCTTCTTTCCCAAGGGCATGCAATTCGCCATTCCCTATGACAGCGCCCCCTTTATCAAAATATCCATCCTGCAAGTGGCCGAGACCTTGGTTGAGGCCGTGATCTTGGTGTTTCTGGTGATGTTCCTGTTCCTGCAGGACTGGCGCTACACCCTGATCCCCACCATCGTGGTGCCCGTGGCGCTCTTTGGCACGTTTGCGGTGTTGCTGGCGCTGGGCATGTCCATCAATGTGCTGACCATGTTTGGCATGGTGCTGGTGATCGGCATCGTGGTGGACGATGCGATTGTGGTGGTGGAGAACGTCGAGCGCATCATGAGCGAAGAAGGCTTGCCACCGCTGGAAGCCACCCGCAAAGCCATGGGCCAGATCTCCGGCGCCATTGTGGGCGTGACGGTGGTGCTGATCTCGGTGTTCGTGCCACTGGCCTTGTTCAGCGGCTCCATCGGCAATATTTACCGACAATTCGCCGCCGTGATGGGCGTGTCGATTGCCTTCTCGGCTTTCTTTGCTTTGTCGCTCACACCTGCTTTGTGTGCCACCTTGCTCAAGCCGGTGGAAGCGGGGCATCACCACGAGAAAACCGGCTTTTTCGGCCGCTTCAACCGGGGCTTTTCGCGCACCGCCAAAGGCTATGAAAGCTGGGTCGCCCGGCTCTTGCCCCGCGCCGGGCGCACGCTGGTGGTTTATGTGGCCATCATCGGCGCGGCCAGCGTGGTCTACCTGCGCCTGCCCACGTCCTTCCTGCCTGAAGAAGACCAGGGCAATCTGTTGGTGAACGTGCAACTGCCCCCAGGCGCCACCGAGCAAAGAACCCAAGCTGTCTTGCAACAGGTAGAAGGCTTCATGCTCAAACAACCTGAAGTGCAAGGCATGGTCGGCGTGATGGGCTTTAGCTTCTCGGGTCAGGGGCAAAACGCGGCACTGGCCTTTGTCACCCTCAAAGACTGGGACGAACGTAAAGATCCGAACAACTCGGCCAAGGCTTTGGCAGGCCGTGCTTTTGGTGCCTTGATGGGCGTTCGGGATGCCTTCATCTTCCCCTTGAGCCCGCCGCCCATTCGCGAGTTGGGCAATTCCTCAGGCTTTAGTTTTCGCTTGCAGGACCGCGCCGGCCTGGGACGAGAAGCCTTGCTGGCGGCGCGCAATCAGATTCTGGGCATGGCCTCCAAAAGTCCCGTGATCACCCAGGTGCGGCCCGATGGTTTGGAGGACGCGCCTCAGCTGCAACTCGACATCGACCGCGACAAAGCCAGCGCCCTGGGTGTGAGTTTTGATGCCATCAACAGCACCATCTCCACGGCGCTGGGATCGAGCTATGTGAATGACTTTCCCAACGCCGGACGCTTCCAGCGGGTGATGGTGCAAGCCGACGCACCCGCGCGCATGCAGCCGGAGGACCTGCTCAAACTCAGCGCGCCCAACAGCCAGGGCCGGGGCGTGCCCTTGTCGGCCTTCGCCAGCACCCGCTGGGTCAAGGGCGCAATGCAAACCGTGCGCTACAACGGCTACCCGTCGATGCGCATCACCGGCAATGCCGCCCCCGGCTACAGCACGGGTGCGGCCATGGCCGAGATGGAAAAATTCGCGGCGCAACTGCCCACCGGCATGGGTTTTGAGTGGACGGGCCTCTCGCGCGAAGAAAAACTGGCTGGTGCGCAGGCGCTGATCGTCTACAGCTTTGCCATCCTGTCGGTCTTCCTCTGTCTGGCCGCCTTGTATGAAAGCTGGACGATTCCGCTGTCGGTCATTCTGGTGGTGCCGCTCGGTGTGATCGGCGTCCTCTTGGCCACCTGGTTGCGCAACTATGCCAATGATGTGTATTTCCAGGTGGGTCTGATCACCATCATCGGCCTGTCTGCCAAGAACGCGATTCTGATCATCGAGTTCGCCAAGGACTTACAAGCACAAGGTAAGAGCGTGATCGACGCTGCACTGCAAGCGGCTCACCTGCGCTTTCGCCCCATCATCATGACCTCGCTGGCCTTCACGCTGGGCGTGTTGCCGCTGGCCATCGCCTCGGGCGCCGGCTCGGCCAGCCAACGTGCGATTGGCACCGGCGTGATCGGCGGCATGTTCACCGGCACCGTGCTGGCCGTTGTCTTTGTGCCCATCTTTTTTGTGGTGGTGCGCACGATCTTCAAAGGCAGCGACCGGCAGCGGCTGATTCATGCCGCCGATGCACAACACCTGGGAGTGCACAGCCATGAATAAGCGCTCGCTTTTGGATCTCGTCTCGTCGCGTGCTGTTCCTCGATGGACATGGACCGCCCTTGCCGCCGCCGCTCTGAGCGCGTGCACGTTTGCGCCCAACTACAACCAACCCGGCTTGTCCGTGGACAACGTGTGGCCGGTCACACCGCCCAACGCCGGCAACGACGCGTCCTCACACGCCCACGCGCTGCAGTGGCAGGACTTTGTTCTGGACGCCAACTTGCGCGACGTGATTGCGCTGTCCTTGGCCAATAACCGCGATTTGCGTGCAGCAGCATTCAACATTGAGCAAGCCCGTGCGCAATATCAAATCCGTCGTGCTGATCAACTTCCAACCGTAGGACTGTCTGCCACGGGTCTACGTCAGCCGGCTTCCGATGGCAGCGGCGCCATTGCCAGCGTGTACACCGCAGGCCTTGCCTTGCCCGTGTGGGAGGTGGACTTTTTCGGGCGCCTGAGCAATCTCAAAGACGCCGCATTGGCGCAGTACATGGCCACGGATGAAGCGCGAAAGTCCGTTCAAATCAGCCTCATTGCTGCAGTAGCCAGTACGTGGTTAAGCCTGCAAGTGAACGATGAACTACTGGGGCTGTCTCAGGACACACTTCGATCGCGCGACGAATCGCTCAAACTTGTCGCGCTGCGCCACCGGTATGGGGCTGCATCCGAACTGGATTTACGTCTCGCCGAATCACAAGCAGCCGCTGCCCGCGTGGTCTTGTCGCAGCAACAACGCTTGCGTGCGCTGGATGTGAATGCCTTGACGCTGTTAGTGGGGGCAACGCCCCCGCCAAAGTTTTTGCAACGCGACAAACCTGCTGAGTCCGGCACCAACACGACGAATTTATTTAAAGCGATTCCTGTAGGCCTGCCCTCAGAGGTGCTGATCCGTCGGCCGGACATTCAGCAGGCCGAATGGCAACTCAAAGCCGCCAATGCCAACATCGGTGCTGCGCGCGCCGCTTATTGGCCCCGAATCACCTTGACCGCCTCGGGTGGCGCGGTCAGCGGCGATTTGGGTAATCTTTTTAAAAATGGCACCAGCGCGTTCACTCTGGCCCCTCAGGCTTTTTTACCTATTTTTGATTTTGGCAGGAACGAGGCTGCAACTGACAGCGCTCATGCGGTCAAAGCTGCAGCCATTGCTCAATATGAGAAGGCGATACAAGTGGCGTTTCGGGAAGTTTCGGATGCCCTGGTGGCGCTGAGCACCCTGACTGAACAGTTGTCAGCACAACAAGCACAGGTTATCGCTGAGATTGAGCGGGCGAAACTCACCGAGTTGCGTTTTGCCAATGGAATTGGCAGCTCACTTGAAGTACTTGACGCCCAACGTTCTTTGCTCGCATCAAAGCAAGCCCTGTCTCAACTGAAGTTGGCGCAATGGCAAAACCAAGTCACGCTCTATAAAACACTCGGCGGTGGCTGGACGGACACCATCGCCTCAAAATAACATGTGTGCGCCCACTGTCGTGGGCGGCATTGGTTTATTGGTGCCAGAAGTTGGTTTCGTAAGAAACTGCAGCGCCCGTCATGGTGTTTTGAAGCCGCTCGATCGCACGGCTGTGCCGATTCGCTTGCGCAGAGTCGCGCAGCTGCTGTGTATGTTTTTGCACCAAGGTGTTGAGTTTTTGCCGACAGGGATCAAGCACACCCGCCAAGTGCAAAGCAATGTACGCCACATGGTCTGCGTGGGTTGAGCGAAATTCGTCGGTCCACTGCTTGAACAACTGCCATTTATAGGTCCCTTTTTCGGGTACTTTAATGGGTTCTTTGTGCATCATGATTGTCTTAGTATCCAGTACCATCATTGCTCCAGCTCGTGTCGCCTGGTTCACAATCTTCGGTGCTGACATCTCCCTTGGTGTTCTATTGACGCGCGAGAACTCAGACTGGTTGACAACATGACAAGTATTTACGACGGCTCGCTGCGCAACTCGCCGCGCAAACCCACTCGACGACCCGTTTTGGGGATTCTGCCAATTATTTTTCATCATTCGAAATGACAACCACTGACTTACAGACTGCTTTAGCTGAATTTTTTGCGCCTTGGGTGCAAGCCATGGGACTGGAGGTGCTAGAAAACAGCCCCCACAGCGTGTCGGTGCGCCTACCCAATACTGGCGCGATGACGCGTTCAGGCAATATGGTGTGTGGCCAAGCCATGATGGCCGCAGCCGATACCGCCATGGCTTTAGCCGTTTTCAATCATTTTGGGCAATTCACGCCCTGCTCCACGGTTCAGATGAGTTCGAGCTTTCTCAAACCACTGATCAATGGCGACGGGTTGGTCACCGCCACGGTCATCAGGGCCGGGAAGTCCTTGGTTTTCGGAGAAGTGGATTTGCGTAACGCCGCGGACGGTAAAAGCGTGTTTCGAGCGAGTCTGACTTACGCCCTGGTGTAAAACCCCCACATCGCCCGGGCAGTCAGCTTGGGACCTTGTAAAATCTCACCCCAATTGCCAACCGTTTAGGAAACCACATGTCTCACTCGCCCACGCCCCAAGAAACGCATGACGCAGACCCCTTGGAGAGCATTGTTCCCATGATCCCCTTCATCATCCCCATCGCTGGCGGCTTGATGATTTTCTTAATTGCATTTATTGCTGTCTTCATGGCTTGAGCGCTTGCCGGCACTCTGCTGGCTTAAGCACACGCATCTCTGTCTCGTCCCGCGGCTCTGTTGCGAGAGTTCGCGGGTTGACATCATTAAAACTATTGATCAATCACCTGGAGACCTCTTATGAATTCACCCGCCGTACAAGGGCTAGGCCTGAACGCACCCAGCTATGTCAAAAACCCCAAACTTTTGGCGTGGGTTGCTGAGATTGCTGCGCTGACCAAGCCGGATGCCATTCACTGGTGCGATGGCAGCGATGAACAAAACAAGCAGTTTTGCGACCAGTTGGTCGCTGCAGGCACTTTCATCAAGCTCAACGAAGCCAAACGCCCCAACAGCTACCTGGCCCGTTCGGCGCCCAGCGATGTGGCTCGTGTTGAAGACCGCACCTTTATTTGCTCTGCCAAGAAAGAAAACGCCGGCCCCACCAACAATTGGGTTGCTCCGGCTGAAATGCGTGAGTTGTTACAGACCGGCAAGGCCGATGGCACCCCTGCTTTGTTTGATGGCTGCATGAAAGGGCGCACCATGTACGTGGTGCCCTTTTCCATGGGCCCCTTGGGCAGCCCAATTGCCCACATTGGCATTGAACTCTCCGACAGCCCGTATGTGGCCGTCAACATGAAAATGATGACCCGCATGGGCAAAGCGGTGTATGACGTGCTGGGCACCGATGGTGAATTCGTCCCGTGCGTACATACCGTGGGCGCCCCATTGGCCGCGGGCCAAAAGGATGTGGCTTGGCCAAGCAACAGCACGAAGTACATCGTTCATTACCCCGAAACCCGCGAGATCTGGAGCTATGGCTCGGGCTACGGCGGCAACGCGCTGTTGGGCAAAAAATGTTTTGCTCTGCGCATCGCGTCCAATATGGGCCGCGACCAAGGCTGGTTGGCTGAACACATGCTCATCCTGGGCGTGACCAACCCCAAGGGCAAGAAATACCACGTCGCCGCGGCCTTTCCAAGTGCCTGTGGCAAAACCAATTTCTCGATGCTGGTGCCCCCGGCGGGTTTTGACGGCTGGAAAGTCACCACCATCGGTGACGACATTGCCTGGATCAAGCCGGGCCAAGACGGCCGACTGCATGCCATCAACCCAGAGTCAGGTTATTTCGGCGTGGCCCCTGGCACCAACATGTTGACCAACCCGAACTGCATGGCCAGCCTGAACCGCGACGTGATCTTCACGAATGTGGCGCTGACCGATGACGGCGACGTGTGGTGGGAAGGCATGGAGCGCGACACCGGTTCCTTACCCGCGCATTTGATCGACTGGCAAGGCAAAGACTGGACGCCTGAAATTGCCAAGCAAACCGGCGCCAAGGCAGCCCACCCCAATTCACGCTTCACCGTGGCTGCCACCAACAACCCCGCACTCGACCCCGCCTGGGATGATCCCGCAGGCGTACCCATTGACGCCTTTATCTTTGGCGGTCGTCGCTCCACCACCGTGCCACTCGTGACCGAGGCGCGCAACTGGGTCGAAGGTGTCTACATGGCCGCGACCATGGGCTCGGAGACCACCGCAGCCATCGTCGGCCAAGAAGGTGTGGTGCGCCGCGATCCGTTTGCCATGCTGCCTTTCACCGGCTACAACATGAGCGACTACTTCCAACACTGGCTCAACTTGGGCCGCAAGCTGGCGAAAGCTTCCGTCAAGTTGCCGCGCATCTACACGACCAACTGGTTCCGCAAAGGCGAAGACGGCAAGTTTGTCTGGCCGGGTTACGGCGAAAACATGCGGGTTCTCAAGTGGATGATTGACCGGATTGAGGGTGACGCGCAAGGCACCGAACACGTGTTTGGCGTGAGCCCCAACTATGCCGAACTTAACTGGACCGGACTGAACTTCAGCGCTGAACAGTTCCACAAAGTCACGCACATCGACAAAGCCGCTTGGACCAAAGAGTTGGTTTTGCACGATGAGTTGTTCCAGCAACTGGCACACAACATGCCCGAGGAACTCATCACCATCAAACACCAAATTGCCAAGCGCCTGGCCGCCTGACGCTGGCTAGCCCTAGCC
>CANGMW010000137.1 GCA_947454695.1 Comamonadaceae bacterium
GCCGTGGGCTGGATCAGCTCTTTGGTCAGGAGTTTGAGCGCATCGGCAATCGGCTGCAACAAACCAAAAGGTCCGACGCGGTTGGGGCCCAGACGCACTTGCATATAGCCCAGGAACTTGCGCTCCCACAGGGTCAGGTAGGCCACCGCGCCCATCAGGGGGGCGAGCACCACCACGATCTTGATCAGGGCCCAGATCACCGGCCAAGCCAGCGTGCTCCACCAGGAGGCAGCGATGAGCGTCAGGCCGGCGTTGTAAATCGTTTCGATCATGCAGTCACCTCTTGGCGTGCAGCACGCGCATCGGCTGTGAGTTGCAACGATGGCGCACGACGGACCAGACCGTCAAGTTGGTAGATAGACGCCACCGCCGGCTCGCCGTTAGACGGCGACGCGGTCATGGCGGCTTTGCTGGTGTTGTCCAGTGCCATGGGGCTTGTCACGGCCTGCGCCAACACCTCTTGCGAGGTATCCGCGTCAAAACCAGGCAGTTCAAGCAAGTTGCCCAGGACGCGCAGCACCTTCCAGGCCGGACGGGTGTCCCCTTGCGGCTTGACTACCGCGTGGAAGCTTTGCAGACGGCCTTCAGCGTTGACAAAACTGCCCGAGGTCTCGGCAAACGGGGCGATGGGCAAGAGCACATCACTGATGTCCAGATTGGTTTTGAAGGGACTCAGGGTCACCACCATCTGGGCTTTGTTCAAAGCTTGCAAGGCTTGCTTGCCGGCGGCCGAATCAAATTCGGGTTCGGTGTTGAGCAAAAGCACCGCCTTGAGCGCGCCCGAGAGCATCTGTGCCGCGTTCAAGCCGCCGCTTTGCGGTTGCGCCTTCACCCACTGAGCGCCCACGGTGTTGGCCGCTTCGGTGAGGTAACCCACGCTGGCACCGGTGTGCTGCCCGATCCAGTTGGCCAAAGCCAGCAGGCTCTCTGCATGCTCGTGGTGAGCCGCAGCATTGCCCAGCAAAATCGCTTTGCGCTCGCCCGTCAACAAAGACTTGGCAATGGCTTGTGCATTGGCATTGGCCTGTCCACCTGCCGGAGCAGGAAGGCCTTTGTCTGCTGCAACAGCAGCCGCCACATCGGCCAAGGCTTGGCTCCACGTTGCAGCCGCAGTGACCACTGCATTGGTCACCGGCATGGCCCACGCATCACCATGGGCCAACGCGGCCTTCGAGGTGATGGCGCTGAGGGTCGCACCATGACGCACGGCATCGCGAATGCGCAAGGCAAACAAGGGATGGTCTTTGCGCAGGTTGCTACCCACCACCAGAACGCTTTGCAGTTTGGAAAGCGACGCAATCGAAGTGCCCAACCAACGCACACCCGCACCGGTCGCACTGAAGTCGGCGCCACGCAGGCGGTGGTCGATGTTGTCGCTGCCCAGGCCGCGCACCAAGGCGCCGGCCAGGAACAACTCTTCAACCGTGCTGTGCGGGCTGACCAAAGCGCCGATGCTCTTAGCACCCTGCTCGGCCTTGATGCCCTGTAAGCCGTTGGCCACATATTCCAGTGCGGTTTGCCAGTCCACCGCTTGCCACTGACCGCCTTGCTTGAGCATCGGGGTCGTGAGTCGGTCGGCACTGTTCAGCGCTTCGTAGGAGAAGCGATCGCGGTCGGCGATCCAGCATTCGTTAACGGCTTCATTTTCGAGCGGCACCACACGCAAGACCTGGTTGTCCTTGACCTGAACGATCAGGTTGGCGCCGGAGGAATCGTGCGCGGCAATGGATTTGCGACGGCTCAATTCCCACGTCCGTGCCGCATAACGGAACGGCTTGCTGGTGAGCGCACCCACCGGGCAAATGTCGATCATGTTGCCCGACAACTCGGAGTCCACCGACTGGCCGACAAAGGTTTCGATTTCGGCGTGTTCACCACGGTGGGACATGCCCAACTCCATGATGCCGGCCACTTCCTGGCCGAAGCGCACGCAGCGCGTGCAATGGATGCATCGGCTCATCTCTTCCATGGAGATCAGCGGGCCCACATCTTTGTGGTTCACCACACGCTTTTCTTCTTCGTAGCGCGAGGCGCCGCCGCCGTAGCCTACGGCCAGATCCTGAAGCTGGCACTCGCCGCCCTGGTCACAAATCGGGCAATCCAGCGGGTGGTTGATGAGGAGGAATTCCATCACCGACTTTTGCGCCTTGATGGCTTTGTCGCTCTTGGTGCGAACAATCATGCCCTGCGACACGGGCGTGGCGCAGGCCGGCATCGGCTTGGGCGCCTTTTCCACATCGACCAGACACATGCGGCAATTGGCCGCGATGCTCAGCTTCTTGTGATAACAAAAATGCGGGATGTAGATCTTGGCCTGCTCTGCGGCATGCATCACCATGCTGCCCTCAAGCACCTCTACTTTTTGACCGTCGAGTTCAATTTCAACCATGATGAGCCTTTTGCCAAACCACCCCTAGGGAGGCGGTTGTCCCAGCGGGGGACAGCGAACGATGTGTGAGCGGGGAGGTCATAGCTTTCTCTGATCAGACGTAGGCCGCAACCATGCACGTTTTGTGGGCCACGTGGTATTCAAACTCGGGGCGGAAATGCTTGATCATGGCGCGCACCGGCATCGCTGCCGCATCGCCCAGAGCACAAATCGTGCGACCCTGAATGTTCTCGGCCACGTTGTCCAGCAAGTCCAGATCGCTGGCACGGCCCTGCCCGTTTTCGATCCGGTCCACCACGCGTGACAACCAGCCCGTGCCTTCTCGGCACGGTGTGCACTGACCGCAGGACTCGTGCATATAAAAGTAAGACAGGCGCTGCAAGGACTTGACCATGCAACGGCTGTCGTCCAGAACGATGACCGCGCCCGAACCCAACATAGAGCCGGCTTTGGCAATGGAGTCGTAGTCCATGGTGCAGTCCATCATGATGCTGGCAGGCAGCACCGGTGAGGAAGAGCCCCCGGGGATCACGGCTTTGAGCTGGCGACCACGGCGCACGCCGCCGGCGAGCTCCAGCAGCTTGGCAAACGGCGTGCCCATGGGCACTTCGTAGTTGCCCGGCATCTCCACGTCGCCACTGACCGAGTAAATCTTGGTGCCGCCGTTATTGGGCTTGCCGCATTCGAGATAGGCCTGGCCGCCGTTGCGGATGATCCAAGGCACTGCAGCAAACGTCTCGGTGTTGTTGATGGTGGTGGGCTTGCCGTACAAACCAAAGCTGGCCGGGAACGGCGGCTTGAAGCGCGGCTGGCCCTTTTTGCCTTCGAGCGACTCCAGCAAAGCGGTTTCTTCACCGCAGATGTAGGCGCCAAAACCATGGGCCGCATGCAGCTGGAAGGAGAAATTGCTGCCTTGGATGTTGTCACCCAGGAAACCCGCTGCACGGGCTTCTTCCAGCGCCGCTTCAAAGCGGTCGTAGGCCGAAAAAATTTCGCCGTGGATGTAGTTGTAGCCCACGCTGATGCCCATGGCATACGCCGCAATGGCCATGCCTTCGATCACGATGTGCGGGTTGAACATGAGGATGTCGCGGTCCTTGCAGGTCCCGGGCTCGCCCTCGTCCGAATTGCACACCAGGTATTTTTGACCCGGGAACTGGCGCGGCATGAAGCTCCACTTCAGGCCGGTGGGGAAACCAGCGCCGCCGCGACCCCGCAAGGCCGACTCTTTGACGGTGGCAATCACCTGGTCTTGCGTCAGGCCTTCACCGCCGTCTTTGCCCAAAATTTTGCGCAGAGCCTGGTAGCCACCGCGGGCGACATAGTCTTGCAAATGCCAATTGCTGCCGTTGATGCCGGCGTAAATTTGCGGAGACAGATGGCGGTCATGGAAACAGGTCTCAACCCCTGTGGCCGCAAATTGAGAGAGGATTTGTTCTACTGACATCACTTGGACTCCGCCGATTTCAGGCTGTCGATCAGCTGGTCGAGCTTGCTGTCGGTCATGAAGCTGCACATGGCGCGGTCATTGACCAGCAGCACCGGCGAATCGGCGCAGGCGCCCAGACATTCGCTTTGCTGCAAAGTGAACAAGCCATCGGGCGTGGTCTGCCCCATGTGAATGCCCAGCTTGGTTTCCAGATGCTTGAGCGCCTTGCCGCCGTCGCGCAACTGGCACGGCAGGTTGGTGCAGACATTGAGCTTGTACTTGCCGCAGGGCTTTTGGTTGTACATGTTGTAGAAGGTCGTGACCTCATGCACAGCCATCGGCGCCATGCCCAGGTACGCGGCGATCTGCGCCTCGCTGTCGGTGCTCACAGAGCCGAGTTCCTGCTGCACGATGGCCAGACAGGCCATCACGGCCGATTGTTTTTGATCCGCCGGGTACTTGGCGACTTCCTTGGCAAAGCGTGCCAAGGTGGCGGCAGACAGCGGCGCTGTTGCGGCCGGTGTTTTGGATTCGGTGCTCATCGGTCAATCTCTCCAAACACAATGTCCAGCGTGCCAATGATGGCCACCGCATCGGCCAGCATGTGACCACGGGCCAGTTCATCCAGCGTGGCCAGATGCGCAAAACCGGGGGCACGGATTTTGAGGCGGTACGGCTTGTTAGCCCCATCGCTCACCAGGTAAATGCCAAACTCGCCCTTGGGATGTTCCACAGCAGCGTAAGCCTCGCCCTCGGGCACGTGGAAACCTTCGGTGAAGAGTTTGAAGTGGTGAATCAACTCTTCCATGTTGGACTTCATGTCCTCACGAGCCGGGGGCGCCACTTTGTGGTTCTCGGTGATCACCGGACCCGGGTTGACACGCAACCAGTCCACACACTGCTTGATGATGCGGTTGGACTCGCGCATTTCCTGAATACGTACCAGGTAACGGTCGTAGCTGTCGCCGGTTTTGCCCACCGGGATGTCAAAGTCCATGCGGTCGTAAACGTCGTAGGGTTGCGTCTTGCGCAAATCCCAGGCCACGCCGGAGCCGCGCAACATCGGGCCGGTCATCCCGAGGTTCATGGCGCGCTTGGCCGTCACGACACCAATACCCACGGTTCGTTGTTTCCAGATGCGGTTGTCGGTGAGCAGCGTTTCGTACTCGTCCATGCACTTGGGGAAACGCTGGGTGAAGTCGTCGATGAAGTCCAGCAGCGAGCCTTGGCGGTTGACGTTCAACTCGGCCATGGCGCGGGCGTTGCGGATTTTGCTCACTCGGTACTGCGGCATGGTGTCGGGCAGATCGCGGTAAACACCGCCCGGACGGAAATACGCCGCATGCATACGCGCGCCTGACACGGCTTCGTACATGTCGAACAGGTCTTCGCGCTCGCGGAAGGTGTAGATCAGGATGGTGGAGCTGCCGCAGTCGTTGCCGTGTGAACCCAGCCACATCAAGTGGTTCATCAGGCGGGTGATCTCGGCAAACATCACGCGGATGTATTGCGCGCGCAGCGGCACATCGATACCCAGCAGTTTTTCAATCGCCAGGCAATAGGCATGCTCATTGCACATCATGGACACATAGTCCAGCCGGTCCATGTAGGGCAGCGATTGGATGTAGGTCTTGCTTTCGGCCAGTTTTTCAGTGGCACGGTGCAACAGGCCAATGTGCGGGTCGGCGCGTTGCACCACCTCGCCGTCCAACTCGAGCACCAGGCGCAACACGCCGTGCGCGGCCGGGTGTTGCGGACCGAAGTTCAGGGTGTAGTTTTTGATTTCTGCCATGTTAGATCCCGTTCATCACAGCGCGGCGTGGCGTCATCACTGCAATCCCCCATAGTTGTCTTCACGGATGATGCGCGGCGTGTTGATACGCGGCTCGATCGTGACGGGCTGGTACACCACGCGCTGCTGCTGAGCGTCGTAGCGCATCTCCACATTGCCGATGAGCGGGAAATCCTTGCGGAAGGGATGCCCGATGAAACCGTAGTCGGTCAGGATGCGGCGCAAATCGTCATGGCCGTTGAACACGATGCCAAACAAGTCAAACGCTTCGCGCTCATACCAGTTGGCCGAACGCCAGATGCCGGTGAGCGACTCCACCAAGGGGAAAGCATCATCGGGCGCAAACACTTTCAGGCGCACGCGCTGGTTCAGACTGACCGAGAGCAAATGCGATACCACGCAAAAGCGGGAGCCCTCCCAGGCGGAGTCGCCATATTCAGAATAGTCCACACCGCACAGGTCAATGAGTTGCTCGAAGGCACAGGACGGGTCGTTGCGCAGGATCTGCGCCGCAGCGAGGTAATTGGCCGCCGCCACCTGAACAGTGACTTCGCCCAGACGAACGTCCACGCGTTGGGCCTTGTCGCCCAGTGCCGCCGAGATCGTGTTTTTCAGGGCTTCGGGGTTTACAGCAAAAGCAGTCATCGGTAGTTCCTCAAACGCGGGCGATGGTTTGGGTGCGACGGATTTTTTGCTGCAGCTGGATGATGCCGTAAATCAGCGCTTCCGCCGTGGGCGGGCAGCCGGGCACATACACATCCACCGGCACAATGCGGTCGCAACCGCGCACCACCGAATAGCTGTAGTGGTAGTAGCCGCCGCCATTGGCACAAGAACCCATGGAAATCACCCAACGCGGCTCACTCATCTGGTCGTAGACCTTGCGCAAAGCCGGCGCCATTTTGTTGCACAGGGTGCCGGCGACGATCATCAGGTCACTCTGACGCGGGCTGGCACGGAAGACCTCGGCGCCAAATCGCGCCAGGTCGTAGCGCGCGCAGGCGGAGTGCATCATCTCCACAGCGCAGCAGGCCAGACCAAAGGTCATGGGCCACAGCGAACCGGTCTTGGCCCAGTTCACCACCGAGTCGTAGCTCGTGGTGACAAAGCCTTCTTTCATCACACCTTCAATCATTGCATCGGTCCTTGTTGAAAAGCACAGCACACGAAGAGACAAGTAAAGAGACAAGACGGGTCACCGCCGGGCCGCCCCAAGGCGAGCAAGCCCCCTTGGAGGCCAGCGCGGTACACGACGTGACAAGCGTGGGGGCCATGCTTATTCCCAGTCAAGGGCGCCTTTTTTCCACTCGTAGGCAAAGCCCACAACCAGAATGGCGATGAAGACCATCGCTGCGCCAAAACCTACCAAGCCCACTTCCTTGAGCGCCACGGCCCAGGGA
>CANGMW010000138.1 GCA_947454695.1 Comamonadaceae bacterium
AAATACAAACTGAGTCAGGGGATGCGAGGAGGAATGCCAGCGTTCAAAAGCGGTCGCCACTTCAAACGCCATGATGCGGTGCCCTAAATTTCCCATGTGCGCAAGTGGTAGGTAGTCCCCGCCGGGATAGACATCGAGAAACTGCAATTTTTCATACATTCTGTCCAGTGGCCTTCTCGCTGCCACGATGGCCCAGTCAATGTGGTTGGCAACCCAATAGTGATAGAGGCCCTTGAAAAGCATGTGCTTTACCAAGGTTGCATGAATCCCCCGATCAATGGCTAATCGACTGATGTGGGCGAGTGATCTGCTTTGGAGCGTGGCGGGCAATTGAATGGACTGTTCAAGCGCCAACTGACCAAATCGGTTTGTCTGAATTCTGACAGTGCCCAAGGGGCGTTCATCGATCTTGGATTGAGCGAGCAAGATAGCTACGCCGTTTTGGGTGTCGATCGGTTCAGGGCGGCTAAGTTTCTCAGAGAGTTCGGGGATATGTCTGGCATAGGCGTTGTGACGGACGGAAATCGCTTTCTCCATATCCTTATCGTGCGTGACTTGTTTGACAATGAAGGGGAGGTGCTCGATGGGTTCTGTCTTTTTTTGAAGTTGATTCGGCTTCGCAGGATTAAAAAACATAAGTCGTTCCTAAGATTTAACTTTTCCATAAATTAAATCTTATATTAAATTAAATTTAGTAATGAAATTTTGGTTTGTTTCTTGTTTTGCTTGGGCTTCACTGGAGCCGCAAATTTGTTCTCGGGCGGGGTGTGGCAAACTTCACATCAATTTTTTAAGGAAAAGGGCAAGTAAGCCGGTTGAATATGAGCCATATTTTTTTGATAATTGCTAAGGAAATTGCGGTTCGTGAGGACCAAGTGCGGGCTGCTGTAGCGCTTCTTGACGGGGGGGCGACCGTCCCGTTCATTGCCAGGTATAGAAAAGAAGTCACTGGTGGACTCGATGACGTTCAACTGCGTGCCTTGGAGACGCGCCTGACCTATCTGCGTGAGATGGACGAACGGCGCGAAGCGATCCTGCAAAGCATTCAAGATCAGGGGAAACTGACGCCTGAATTGACCTTGGCGTTGGAGCAAGCGCAGAGCAAGCAGGAGTTGGAAGATATTTATTTGCCCTTCAAGCCTAGACGACGAACTAAAGGACAAATCGCCCGGGAGGCTGGCATTGAACCACTGGCAGATCAACTTTTTTCTGATCCCAGCCTCGACCCCCAGACATCTGCCCTGGCTTACGTCAAACCGGAAAAAAATGAAGCGGGAGACGATTTCACCACCGTGCCAGCCGTGCTTGACGGCGTACGAGACATTCTCAGTGAGCGCTGGGCTGAGGACGCCGCTCTGTTACAGCACCTGCGTGACTGGCTGTGGTCTGAGGGTGTTCTGACCAGCCACATTGCGGCGGGCAAAGATGAAGGGCAAGCCGACGTTTCCAAGTTTCGTGACTACTTTGATTACGACGAGCCCATCGCCCGTGTGCCTTCACACCGGGCGCTTGCCGTGTTTCGCGGTCGGCAAATGGATATCCTGGATGTGAAGTTGGTTCAGCCGCTACCAGCAGCCAGTTCGGCGCCTGGTGCTTCTAACTCAGCGCAAACCCTCTCGGTGGCTGAGGCCAAAATCGCTATGCATCTGAACTGGCGTCATCAGGGCCGATCAGGTGATGACTTGATTCGAAAATCAGTTGCTTGGACTTGGCGTGTCAAACTCAGTTTGGTGATGGAGCGAGACTTATTCACACGGTTGCGAGAATCAGCTGAAGCAGTCGCGATCAAAGTATTTGCAGATAATTTAAGAGATCTGTTGTTAGCAGCACCGGCGGGCCCGCGTGTCGTCATGGGATTAGACCCGGGCATTCGAACAGGTGTGAAAGTTGCCGTTGTGGATGTCACCGGAAAACTAATAGAGACCTCCACGGTTTATCCCCATGAGCCGCGATGCGATTGGGAAGGGGCCAAATTGAGTTTGGCAAAGCTGTGTGTCAAACACGGGGTTGGCTTGGTTGCAATTGGCAACGGCACGGCCAGTCGTGAAACAGACAAACTCGCGGCAGAGGTGATCAAGCAGCTAGGGGCGGCTGTTCAGGCTCCGGGCATTGAGCGTGTGGTTGTCAGCGAAGCAGGCGCATCGGTTTACTCCGCCAGCGAATACGCATCCCAGGAGATGCCCGACATTGATGTGAGTTTGCGCGGTGCGGCCAGTATTGCTCGTCGTTTGCAGGATCCGCTGGCAGAATTGGTCAAGATTGATCCCAAGTCCATTGGCGTGGGGCAATACCAACACGACGTCAATCAAAGTGATTTGGCAAAGAGTTTGAACGCAGTCGTTGAGGATTGTGTGAATTCGGTTGGCGTGGACTTGAACACAGCCAGTGAGCCTTTGTTGTCGCGTGTGTCTGGTTTGTCATCCCATGTTGCACGTGCCGTGGTTCGATGGCGCGAAAGCCACGGTGCATTTAAAAATCGCCAGCAGCTTTTGCAAGTCAGCGGGCTTGGTGCAAAAACATTTGAACAATGCGCGGGCTTTTTGCGCATCACAAACGGGGATAACCCCATCGACATGACCGGTGTTCATCCTGAAACCTACCCGGTGGTTGAGAAAATTATGCTCACAACCGGCAAGCCCATCACTGCCATCATGGGGCACGGCGATGTGCTCAAAACTTTACGTCCTGAGCAATTTGTGACCCAACAAGTTGGCGTACTCACGGTCCAAGACATTCTGCAAGAACTAGAAAAACCAGGCCGTGACCCCCGTCCCGACTTTAAAGTTGCGCGCTTCAACGAAGGCGTCGAGGATATTAAAGACCTAAGCCCTGGCTTGCTGCTTGAGGGAACGGTGAGCAATGTGGCAGCTTTCGGCGCGTTCATCGACTTGGGCGTGCATCAGGATGGACTGGTCCATGTGAGCCAACTCAGTCACAAATTCGTGAATGATGCGCGTGAGGTGGTCAAAACAGGCGATATTGTGAAGGTTCGCGTGGTGGAGGTTGACCTCGCTCGCAAGCGAATTAGTCTGACCATGCGCCTGAACGACCCGATTGCCAGCTCGTCTGCTCAGGGCGATAATCGCTTTCAGACGGCGCCTAGGCACCAGCGTCAGGCAAGGCAAGAGGTGGCACCGTCAACGGCTTTGGCGTCTGCTTTTGCAAAACTAAAACAGTGAATCACAATATTTTTCATGATTCCTGGGTCGCAAATTAACTCGTCTTAACCTGCGCTTGGACTGTCACTATGAATTTATCGTCATTGTTGGCCTTGCCAATCGTTCTGCCAAGTATTCCGAAGGTCATTGCGCTCTTGCTCAGTGAATTAGACCGGCCTGAACCTGATTTGCAGCAAATCACAGAACTTATCAGTTCCGATTTGGCCCTGACCACCCGTTTGCTGAAATATGCCAATGCGGGCTATTTCCAAATGTCTGGAAAAATCAGCAGTGCGTCGGAAGCTTTGGCCGTGTTGGGCATGAGCCACATCCGTGCCATTGCCAGTGAGGCCGCCTCTGATGCTTCCTTGAAAACTTTGCCAGGTATTCAGTTGCAGCAGTTCTGGGCCTACAGCTTGCACGTGGCAAGACTGTCGCGTCTGTACGCAGGGTTGATTCAACACAATCAAGTGTCGGCCTTCACCTGTGGATTAGTTCATGGTATCGGTGAGTTAATGATGCACGCGGGCATGCCTTCTCAAATGGCTTTGATGAATATGGTGAGCGCACCATTGCACCTGAAGCGAGGAGAGTCTGAGTTCGCGCATTTCGGCTTCAGCTACGCACAAGCCAGTGGGGCCTATGCGAAAAAATGGCTGTTTCCCAAAGACATGGTCGATGCGTTAGAAAATTTTGACGCGCCATTTCAAAATAATGTGTACGAACCCTTGTCAGGCATCATTCACCTTGCGGCATGGCGTGCCCGTGCCGAGTTGGATCGGCTGACCGACAGCGAGTTGTCCGTCACGTTTCCCAGCATGGTGGGAGAGGTGCTTGATTTGGACATGGACACTGTTTTGCAGCAGTCGCCCTTTGACTGGTCTGCAGTGGTGCGTTAACTGACGGCTTTCTTTTTTCTCCCATACAAAAATCACGCTCATGAAAGCGCTTCGTATTTATGCGGGCCCGCGGGCCTTTTCGCAGTTGAGGCAACATGGATTGCGTCCCCAAGACGTTGCCACCATTCCCGCGGCTGCAGGCGGTCCCAAAGGGCTGATTCTGGGCGAGTTAGACCGTTTTTTATTTGGTCAGTGGCTGCCCCAAAGTACCCAGCCCATTGACTTGGTCGGTGCATCGATTGGCGCCTGGCGTATGGCTACCGCCTGCCTGAACGATGCGGATGCTGCCTTCAGCCGCCTGTCACACGACTACATCCATCAAGACTTCAAACTGCTGCCCGGCAACAAGATGCCTTCAGCCCGAAGTGTGAGTGAGGCATTCGCCAACAACTTGAATTTGTTTTATGGCGGTCGAATTGATGAGGTCTTGTCCCATCCCCGTTACCGACTTCATGTGATGACATCCCATGGTCGCCATATCCTTCGTCGCGAACAGCGATTGCTGACTGCATTGGGGTATGCCGGTGCCTTTATGAGCAACACCTTGCGTCGCAAGGCCATGGGCGCCTGGCTTGAACGCATCGTTTTTTCCAGCGGCCAGGATGCGAGCGTTGGGGCCGGGTGCGCGCCTTTACCTTTTGCGGTGAATGATTACCGAACAAAGCAAGTGCACTTGACCGCCGGTAATTTCCTGCAGGCGGTTCAAGCCAGCTGCTCGATACCCTTTGCCTTGACCGCCGTCCACGATATACCGGGCGCGCCGCCGGGCGCCTATTGGGATGGTGGTATCACCGATTACCACTTGCACCTGAATTACGCCGCGCCCTTGACCGCTACCCCTCAGGGTTTGGTGCTTTACCCGCATTTCCAAAAAAGTGTGGTGCCAGGCTGGTTAGACAAATCGCTGCGCTGGCGTCACCGGGCAACGCACCATCTGGACACCATGGTGTTGTTAGCGCCCGACCCGGACTGGGTGAAGTCCTTACCCAACGGCAAGCTGCCCGATCGCACCGATTTCGTTCACTACGGCCATGATTTCGCCGGCCGCGTGAAAGTGTGGCAACAAGCCGTGCAGATGAGCGCGCAGTTAGTCGATGAATTTCAGGCCTGGCTCGACAAGCCGGACATGGGTCAAGTTCAGGCTTTGTGATGGGGCTTCAGGTTCGCAATCGTTTTTCGATCGCTCTGCGTTGACTTGGAGCGAGTCGGAAAAAAAACGCTCACAGGGATTGCTGCAGCATCTCTCGGTATTCCTCTGCTGTCGCAATGCGGGGATTGGTTTTGTGACAGTGGTCTGCCATGGCGCCTGCAATCACCTGATCGAACACTGCTTCGCCCACGCCCATGGCGGCCAGTCCTTTGGGCAAGCCCAAACGGGCGTTCATGTCTACCAGCGCCGCTTCAATGTCGGAGCCGCTTTGTAAACCCATGGCGTTTGCCATGCGATTGAGGCGGTTTTCTTTCTGAACCGATTCGGCGACCGCGTTGAAACGGACCACCGCCGGTAAAAACATCGCATTGAGCGTGCCATGGTGCAAGGCGGGATTTACCCCGCCCAGACTGTGACTCAAAGAATGCACGCAGCCCAAGCCTTTTTGAAACGCCATAGCGCCTTGCATAGAAGCACTCATGAGGTTCAGGCGCGCTTCTCGGTCTGCGCCGTTGCGTGTGGCGCGCTCGATATGGGCCCAGGCCCGTTGCAGGCCGTCTAGGCCAATCCCGTCGGCGGGCGGGTTAAAGGCAGGTGCCATGAAGGTTTCCATGCAATGCGCAATCGCATCCATGCCCGTGGCCGCGGTCAAGCCTGCCGGCAAGCCCAAGGTGAGCTCAGGATCGCAGATGGCTGCCTTAGGCACCAGATGCCAAGAATGAAAACCCAGCTTGCGGTGGTCGTCTACGATCAGAATCGCGCCGCGAGCCACTTCGCTGCCGGTGCCGCTGGTCGTAGGTACCGCAATGATGGGGGGCACACGCTCTGTGATTTTCAGCGAGCCGCCTTCGATGGTGGCATAGGTTTTGAGGGGGCCTTCATGAGTGGACGCAATGGCCACCCCTTTGGCACAGTCGATCGAACTGCCGCCACCGACCGCAATGAGACCATCGCATTGGCCTGCCTTGTACATCGCAACGGCTGCGCGAACAGCTGCTTCGGTGGGGTTAGACGGGGTTTGATCAAACACGACAGGGGAGAAGCCGGGCAGGGCTTCCAGCGCTGTTTGCAGGATACCGGCCGCCTTCACACCGGCGTCGGTGACGATCAAGGGGCGGCTGATGCCCAGGCGCTCGCATTCCTGTTTGAGCAGGGCAATCGCGCCGAAATCAAATTGAATCTGGGTGACGTAATTAATGAGGGGCATGGTCTGAATCCTTGGCGCTGCAGTGTAGGATAACAAGCCACTACTCTAGCAAGCCTCACACCGTTCATGAGTCACCAACGCAACCCGCGCGCTTTGCTCACCCCGGCCATGCACCAGGTGCTCGACCGCATCGCCCGTGCCGCCCATGTGCCTATGCAGGCCTTGACGCCCGAGCAAGCCCGCGCCGCTTACGCCGCAGGTTCCGGTGTTTTGGATATCGCGCCGCATGCCTTGGCACGCGTCGAGAGTTTCACATTCCCCACCCGTGACGGCTATGAACTGCCGGTGCGCCTGTACGCACCGTCGGAGGAAACTTTGCCCGTTCTGGTGTATTTCCATGGGGGCGGCTTCACCATCGGCAGTATTGCCACCCATGACTGCCTGTGCCGAACGCTGAGTCATCAAGCGCAATGCGCCGTCGTGTCAGTCGATTACCGGCTGGCTCCGGAGTACAAATTTCCCACGGCAGCGCAGGATGCCTGGGATGCCGTGCAATGGGTCGTTCATCAAGGAGCTTCGCGTGGCTTAGACAGCCAACGCGTGGCCGTGGGGGGCGACAGCGCCGGGGG
>CANGMW010000139.1 GCA_947454695.1 Comamonadaceae bacterium
GCCCTGGAAATTGCGGTGCAGACGCCCTTGCCGCTTGGCCACGGCCAGCGGGTCGTCGGGCAAAGCGAAATGGTCCATGCCGACATACACATAGCCGGCCGCCATGAGCGTGGCCATGGCGCTGGAGAGCATGGCCACTTTGGAGGTGGCCGCAGGCAAATCGGCGCTGTCGATGCGGCGCTGCGGCTTGAAGCGCTCGGGCAGGTGCGCGTAGGCATACAGGGCAATGCGGTCGGGACGCAAGGCCACCACCTGAGCGATGGTACGGTCCACCGACTCGGGCGTCTGGCGCGGCAATCCGTAGATCAGGTCCACATTGATGGAGTCAAAGCCGCGCGCGCGGGCAGCGGCTACCAGGTCGAACACCTGTTCGGCCGGTTGAATGCGGTGCACGGCTTTCTGAACTTCGGGGTCAAAGTCCTGCACCCCAAAGCTCAGGCGGTTAAAGCCGAGCTCGGCCAGCGTGTCCAAGCGGGCGGCGTCAATCGTGCGCGGATCGATTTCAATCGAGTATTCGCCACCGGGTACCAGGTTGAAATTGCGCTTGAACATGGCCATGAGCTCGCGCAGTTCATCGTCGCTGAGGAAGGTGGGCGTGCCGCCGCCCAAATGCAGCTGCGTGACGGTTTGTCCCACCCCGAGTTGTGCGGTGTGCAGATCGACTTCGCGGCTCAGGTAGCGTAGATATTCAGCCGCACGGTCATGGTGCTTGGTGATGATCTTGTTGCACGCGCAGTAGTAGCACAGTGAGTCGCAAAACGGGATGTGCACATAAATCGACAAGGGCGAGACCAAAGCAGCAGCCCCTGAGCGGCGCAGCTGCAAGGCCTGTGCGTAGTCTTCGGCCTTGAAGGCTTCCACAAAGCGGTCCGCCGTTGGATAAGACGTGTAGCGGGGACCTGCCACGTCGTAGCGACGCAGCAACTCGGGGGACAGGGGTTCGGCAATGTCAACGTTCATAGAATTTCCCAGGTAGGACTGCTGTGACTTTGCCTTGACTCCATAAATCGGTCTTGATTTGCATCAAATACTGTTAAGGTACAGGCTGCAGGTGCGAATTTCTCGACCTGCGGAGTTGAACCGCTTGAGGTGCGAAAATGTCGGCCATGAATCTTCAAACTATCAAAGTCGCCTGCTCGAATTGCAACCTGCGCGAGCTGTGCATGCCCATGGGGCTCAACGCCGAGGAGCTCGACCGGATCGATGAAGTGGTCTCGCTTCGCCGCAAGGTCAAACGCGGCACCCCCCTGTTTCGCAATGGCGAAAAATTCAGCTCGCTGTACGCCATTCGTACCGGATTTTTCAAAACCTGCGTGGCCTCCGAGGATGGGCGCGACCAGGTCACCGGTTTTCAGATGGCCGGAGAAATCATTGGCCTGGACGGCATCGTCAATGACCAGCACACCTGCGACGCGGTCGCCTTGGAAGATGCTGAAGTGTGCGTGATGCCCTTCGACCGGATTGAAGAGTTGTCCCGCGAGATCAACGGCCTGCAACGCCACGTTCACAAAATCATGAGCCGGGAAATCGTGCGCGAGCACGGGGTGATGCTGCTCTTGGGCAGCATGCGCGCCGAAGAACGTTTGGCGGCCTTTTTGTTGAACCTGGTCCAGCGCCTGCATGCCCGCGGGTTTTCGCAGTCGGAGCTGATTTTGCGCATGACGCGCGAGGAAATCGGCAGCTATCTAGGCCTGAAGCTCGAAACCGTGAGCCGCACCTTCTCCAAGTTTGTGGAAGACGGCATTGTGGAAGTTAAGCAGCGCCATGTGCGCATCCTCAACACCGAGGCCCTCACCCATTTGGTGAACCACGAAACCTGCAACTGACGCGTTGCAGCGAACCTGCCCATTGGCGGCTAAGGGCTAGCAGCAACCCTCTTGCTTGGGGCAGCCATCGGGCCGTTCGGTCGCTGGCAAGGGACATTGGTTGACCTCAAACGGCGACATGGCCAGCAAGGTGGTCAGCCCGCTGGAGAGCATGGCCACCGCCCAAAAAACAAAAAACGACAGGGTGTAGACCGCTTGCCGCGACAACTCCAGCGGCTGCCCGAACCAATGCAGGTCATGCGGGTCCACCATGGCAAACACCAGCACCTCCAGCACACCGGCCACCAAAAAGGCCGGCCAGGCGATCCACATCATTTTTTGGTTTTTCATAGGTGTCTCCCGGGGGGGGGGCTCAGGGCTTGGGCCTGACACCCGGCACAGCGCCGGGGACCACGCCGGTAGCAGCGTGGTTGCGAGCTTGCATGGCAGGCGCCAGGCTGTTGGCTGGTTCGCTCAGGGTTTTGTTGATCTCCATGCCTTGTCGGTAGTAATCATCTGCGACCACTGGATCCGGGCGCGTCACGGCGATGTAGAGCGTGATGAACGCGGCCACCACCACGATAGCGGGTCCTGAGATGATCAGCCAGACGTGTCCGAATTTCCACCAGGGCGCGGCTTGGTCGGGTGTGCTTGTGTTCATAAAGTCTCCTTAGCGGGGTACGAGAAAAACGGATTTTTCCCGAACACGGATGGACGCATCTTGCGCCTGAATATCAAAGTGCACCGGATGCGCACCTTCTTGGGCAGCTTCAAAGGGCATTTGCACCCGAACTGCGACCCAACGGGCTTGGGTCGGACCGACGTCCACGATGGCGTCAGAAGCCACTTTCAAACCTTCGATACCGGAGACGCTGATCGTGTACTGCTGTGGCGACTCGGTAGCGTTCATCACTTGCAGACGGAACACGTTTTCAATCCGGCCGCCCTCCACCATACGTGCCAGAACGCCGCGGTCGCGCACCACGTCGACTTTGAGCGGCGTGCGCAGCGCCAGGCTGGTGAACAAAGCAGCACACACCAGCAACAGAATGCCGGTGTAGATGAGCACGCGCGGACGCAGTACATGGCGCAGCGTTTGCGCGGTGCTCCAGTGTTGTTCGATGGCATGTTGCGTGGAGTACTTCACCAGACCCCGGGCATAGCCCACTTTGTCCATCACAGTGTCGCAAATATCGGCGCAGGCGCCGCAACCGATGCATTCGTACTGCAAGCCTTTGCGGATATCAATGCCGGTGGGGCAGACCTGCACACACAAGCTGCAATCCACGCAGGCGCCCAGGTTCAGTGCGGCCGGATCCGCTTTGCGTGAGCGGGCACCACGCGGTTCACCACGCGCGGCGTCATAGGTGACGATGAGCGTGTCCTTGTCGAACATGGCGCTTTGAAAGCGGGCATAGGGGCACATGTACTTGCACACCTGCTCGCGCATGAAGCCCGCATTGCCGTAGGTGGCGAAGCCGTAAAACAGCACCCAGAAGATTTCCCAGGACCCCATGCCGGCGTTCAAGACCTCGCGGCCCAGTTCAGTGATGGGCGTGAAATAGCCCACAAAGGTGAAGCCGGTCCACAGCGCCACACCCAACCACAAGACATGCTTGGTGGATTTTTTGGCCAGTTTATTCAGAGAAAAACCAGCGTCATCCAAGCGCATGCGGGCACTGCGGTCGCCCTCCACTTTGCGCTCGATCCAAAGAAATAGCTCGGTGTAGACGGTTTGCGGGCAGGCGTAGCCGCACCACAAACGTCCCGCGACTGCCGTGAACAAAAACAGCGATAAGGCCGAGATGACCAAGAGGCCCGTGAGGTAGATGAAATCCTGCGGGTACAGGACCAAACCGAAAATATAAAAGCGCCGCGCGCCCAGATCAAACAGCACCGCTTGGCGCTGGCCCCACTCCAGCCAGGGCAAACCGTAGAACACCAGCTGGGTTAAAAACACCATGGCCCAGCGCCAGCGGGTGAACAGACCCGAGACGCTGCGTGGGTAGATTTTTTGATGGGCCTGGTACAGGGAGACCATCTCCGCATCGTCAGCGAGTCCGGCTGGATCAGCCGAAACCGCCACGATGGGGATGGTTTTGAGGGAAGGAGTAGGTGTCGGTGTCAAAGAAAAACCGGAGTTCTGAATAACTTACTTCGCCGCGGGTTTCGCGTTGTTAGACATGCCCCAGACATAAGCGGCCAGAACATGGATCTGCTCAGGGGAGAGTTTGTCTGCTTGCGCCGGCATCTGGTTGACTTTGCCACCATTGACCATGGCGGTGATGGCCGCTTCGCCGTAGCCGTGCAGCCAGATGTTGTCGGTCAGGTTGGGCGCGCCGATGGCGGTATTGCCCTTGCCGTCCAGACCGTGACAGGCGGCGCAAGCACCGAACTTGGCTTTACCCAGCGAGGCACGCAGCGAATCGTTGGGGCTGCCGGACAAGCTCAGCACATAGTTCGCCACGTTTTTGACATCGTCCGCCGTACCCACAGCCGCCGCCATAGGGGGCATGTTGCCGATACGTCCTTTGGTGAGCGTTTCGGTGATGGCTTCTGGCGTGCCGCCATGCAGCCAGTCGCTGTCAGTCAGGTTGGGAAAACCTTTGCCGCCGCGCGCATCCGAGCCGTGGCATTGGGCGCAATTGTTCATGAACAAGCGCTCGCCGATGCCCATGGCTTGCGGGTCACGCGCCACGTCTTCGACTTTCATGGCTGCGAATTTGGCATACAGCGGTGCCACTTCTTTCTGGCCTTTGTCCATTTCGGCCGTGTGTTGCCCGGTGGACGTCCAGCCCAATTGGCCGGGGTTGCTGCCCAGGCCCGGGTACATGACCAGGTAGAACACCGCAAAAAGCACGGTGATCACAAACAGCCAGACCCACCAGCGCGGCAGCGGGTTGTTCATCTCGCGCAGGTCACCGTCCCAAACATGGCCGGTGGTGTTGTCAGCGGTGGACATGGTCTTGGTTTTGCCCGAGAACCACAACAGCACCAGGCAGGCCACGATGCTGACCAGGGTGATGATGGCAACGAAGCCTGACCAGAAGTTACTTGTAAAGTCGCTCATTTTTCTTCCTTTGACGGCTCGTTAATCCTGTTCGAAAGGCAGGTTGGCTGCCTTCTCGAAATCGGCGGCATTGCGCTTGGACCAGGCCCACACCACGATGCCAATGAAGGCGATGAAGAGGACCACGGTGGCCGCAGAACGAAGGGTGTTCACATCCATGATTGATCTCCCTGTTTATTTCAGCGCAATGCCCAGGACCTGCAGGTAGGCGATCAGGGCTTCGACTTCGGTTTTACCTTTGACCTCGGCCTCGGCTTTGGCAATCTGCTCGTCGGTGTAGGGCACGCCCACCGTTCGCAGCGCTTTCATGTGCGCAGGCATCGCAGCCGCATCCACGGTGTCATTGAGCAACCACGGATAGGCCGGCATGTTGGACTCCGGCACCAGATCACGCGGGTTGTTCAAGTGGGTGCGGTGCCATTCATCGCTGTACTTACCGCCCACACGCGCCAGGTCAGGACCGGTACGCTTGCTGCCCCACTGGAAGGGGTGGTCGTACACCGACTCACCCGCCACCGAGTAGTGGCCGTAGCGTAGGGTCTCGGCCCGGAAGGGGCGGATCATCTGCGAGTGGCAGTTGTAGCAACCTTCACGGGTGTAAATGTCGCGACCGGCCAATTGCAGCGCCGTGTAGGGCTGCACCCCCTTGAGTGGCTCGGTGGTGGATTTCTGGAAGAACAGGGGCACGATTTCCACCATGCCGCCCACCAGCAAGACCAGCAAGATGAGCACGATCATCAGGAAGTTGTTGGTCTCGATTTTCTCGTGCGACAGACCACTGCTTGATTTGTTATTTGCCATGATGAGGTGTCCTTCTTAAGCGTGGGCTGCAGCCGCAGGAATGCTGACGTCGGTGGCACGCCCCGAAGTCGCGGTCTTGATCACGTTCCACAGCATGACGAGCATGCCGCCCAGGTAGAGCAAACCACCGGCCAGGCGCAACATATAGAACGGGTAGGTGGCTTTGACCGACTCGACAAAGGTGTAGGTGAGCGTGCCGTCAGGGTTGATGGCGCGCCACATCAGGCCTTGCATCACACCGGCAATCCACATCGCCGCGATGTAGACCACGATACCGATAGTGGCCGTCCAGAAATGGATCTCAATGGCTTTGACGCTGTACATTTTTTTCTGGCCGAACAGGCGCGGAATCAGGTAGTACATGGTGCCCATGGTGACCAGACCCACCCAGCCCAAAGCGCCGGAGTGCACGTGGCCCACTGTCCAGTCGGTGTAGTGCGACAAGGCATTGACCGTTTTGATGGACATCATCGGGCCTTCAAACGTGCTCATGCCGTAGAAGGACAAGGACACGATCAGGAAGCGCAGGATCGGGTCGTCACGCAGTTTGTGCCAGGCGCCCGACAGGGTCATGATGCCGTTGATCATGCCGCCCCAGCTCGGTGCCAGGAGAATGAGTGAGAACACCATACCGACCGACTGGGTCCAGTCCGGCAGCGCGGTGTAGTGCAGGTGGTGCGGACCCGCCCACATGTAGGTAAAGATCAGGGCCCAGAAGTGCACGATGGACAAACGGTAGCTGTACACCGGACGCTCAGCTTGTTTGGGCACGAAGTAGTACATCATGCCCAGGAAGCCCGCGGTCAGAAAAAAGCCCACCGCATTGTGGCCGTACCACCACTGCACCATGGCGTCTTGCACACCGGCATAGGCCGAGTACGACTTCATGAGACCGGCGGGGATAGCTGCGCTGTTGACCAGGTGCAGCAAGGCCACGGCGATGATGAAGGCGCCGAAGAACCAGTTGGCCACATAGATGTGCTTGACCTTGCGGGTGCCCACGGTGCCGAAAAATACGACCGCGAACGAGACCCAGACCAAGGTGATCAGGATGTCAATCGGCCACTCGAGTTCGGCGTATTCTTTGCCGGAGGTGTAGCC
>CANGMW010000140.1 GCA_947454695.1 Comamonadaceae bacterium
CGTGTTCGGCGTGCACGGCGTGGGCGGTATCCTGGGTGCTTTGTTGACCGGCGTGTTCAACTCACCGGCTCTGGGTGGCCCCAGCTTCGTGGGTGACTGGGTCACGGCTGCTGCTGTGGCACCGGCTGATTATTCGATCATGGCCCAAGTGCTGGTCCAAGCCAAAGCGGTGTTGATCACTGTAGTCTGGTCAGCGGTGGTGTCCTACATCTCCTTCAAGCTGGTTGACCTGACCATCGGTTTGCGTGTCAAGGAAGAAGAAGAGCGCGAAGGTCTGGACATCAGTTCACACGGCGAGAGCGCATACAACCGCTAAAGAGCAACGGACAGTCGTCGCGCAACCGGCGGCTGTTCCCAAGCAAGAGAGAAGTCTCCTCTGGTTTTAGCCCGCAAGAGCCCCGGCTCCTGCGGGCTTTTTTCATGTCCGCAGCCCGTGCGCTCAGTGCACAATGCACTCCACAGGAGCATGTGGCATGACGACATCGATCGCTTTGAACAGTGGACCCTTGCGGTGTGAGATCCGCCCCGATCTGGGCGGCTGCATCGCCGCCTTGTGGTGGGGGGATGTGCCGGTGCTGCGTTCCACGCCGGCCGCGCAGCTGAACGCTGTGCGACTGGCCGGCAGCTACCCGCTGGTGCCGTACTCCAATCGCGTGGCTCAAGCCCAGCTGGTGTGGGCAGGAACCAGTCACCCGCTCATCAAAAACCACCCGGTCGAGCCCCACGCCATTCACGGCGTGGGCTGGCAGCGGCCTTGGGAAGTGTTGGACACCTCCGACGCATTTGCCTTGCTGTCCTACGAACACCGCCCCGACGCCTCCTGGCCCTTTGCATTTGATTGCTCGCAGGCGTTTCGGCTCAGTGCCGATGCCTTGGAGCTCACCATCAGCCTCACCAACCAATCTGCCCAAGAGGCGCCGGTCGGCTTGGGTTGGCACCCCTACTTTGTCAGACACCCGGGCAGTCACATCGAGTTTGCGGCGAGCGGGCGCTGGGAAATGGGCGACGACCAACTGCCCACGCACCGCAGCGCCGTGAGCGGGCTGGATGCAGATTGCGAGGGCCTGTCTATTGACCACTGCTTTGACGGCTGGACGGGTGATGTGCACTTGCGCAGCGAGGCCGTGAACGTGCGGGTGCGCTCCAACCTGTCCCGTCTGGTGGTGTTCACCCGCACGGACCGCGAGCACATTGCCATCGAACCAGTCAGCCATGTCAACAACGCCATCAACCTGATGCAGACCACGGGCCTGTCGGCGCAGGCGCTGGGCTTGCAAGTGCTCGCGCCCGGACAAACTTTGTCGGCTGAAATGAGCATCCAGGTGAGCCGTTAATATCTAGCCCATGGATCCCGCACTGAACCAACTCACCGATCGCGTGCGCGCGGCTGCCGCGCAGGGCCACGCCTTGCGTTTGCGCGGCGGCGGCACCAAAGATTTTTATGGCCAGTCCCTGCAAGGCGAGGTGCTGGACACGCGCGCCTTGAGCGGCATCTTGAGCTACGAGCCCAGTGAGCTGGTCGTGACTGTGCGCGCGGGCACACCGCTGGCTGAGCTGGAAGCCGCCTTGGCTGAGTGCGGCCAGATGCTGCCTTTTGAGCCGCCGCATTTTGGCGCGGGTGCCACCGTGGGCGGCATGGTGGCCAGCGGCCTGGCCGGCCCGGCGCGCGGCGCTGTGGGCAGCGTGCGCGACTACATCCTGGGCGTGGAGATGCTCAACGGCCAAGCCGAGTTGCTGACCTTTGGCGGCCAAGTGATGAAAAACGTCGCGGGCTACGACGTCTCTCGCCTGATGGCCGGCAGCTTGGGGACGCTGGGGGTGCTGGTCAATGTGTCAATCAAAGTGTTGCCCAAGGCCGTGGCCGAGAGCACGCTGGTGTTTGAAATGGATGAAGCGCAGGCGCTGTCCCAACTCAACCGCTGGGGCGCACAGCCTTTGCCCATCAATGCCTCCTGCTGGCATGACGGCGCCTTGCATGTGCGGCTGCGGGGCGCGCAGGCGGCTGTGGCCGCGGCCTACCGGACCATGGGCGGCCGATTGACGGACCAGGCCGGCAGCGCGTTCTGGCAAGCCTTGCGCGAACAAACCGCACCATTTTTTGCGCTCGCACCCGGTGAATCACTGGTGCGCCTGAGCCTGCCCGACACCACGCCGCCCGTGCAGCAAGGCGCCACCTTGATCGAATGGGGCGGGGCGCAACGTTGGCTCAAGTTACCTCAAACCGCGCTGACCTCTGTGCGTGCGAGCTTGGCTTCGCGTGGCGGCCATGTCAGTGTGTTTCGCAGTGACGACAAGTCGGCGGCTAGGCTGGCGCCACTGTCACCTGCCATGGCGCGTATCCATCGCGAACTGAAAAAACAATTTGACCCGGCAGGCATTTTTAATCCCGGCCGTCTCTACCCCGACTTCTGATAACGCCTCGCCGATGCAAACCCACCTCGCACCCGAATACCAGCACAGCGCCGACGGCCAGGCCGCAGAAGCCATCCTGCGCAAATGCGTGCACTGCGGTTTTTGCACCGCCACCTGCCCCACCTACCAGCTGCTGGGCGATGAGCTGGACGGGCCGCGCGGACGCATCTACCTCATCAAGCAGGTGCTCGAAGGCGAAACGCCTACCCGCAAAACGCAAACCCACTTAGACCGGTGCCTCACCTGCCGTAATTGCGAAAGCACCTGCCCCTCCGGCGTGGACTATGGCCATCTGGTGGATATCGGGCGCAAGCTGGTCGATGCGCAAGTCAAGCGACCCCTGGGTGAGCGGCTGCTGCGCTGGGCACTCAAAGAAGGGCTGACCTCCAAGCTGTTTACCCCGGCCATGAAGCTGGGCCAGCTCGTGCGCCCGCTCTTGCCCGCCAGCCTCAAAAACAAGGTGCCTGCGCCGCAGCGGGCCGGTCATTGGCCTGTGCGCCGCCACACCCGGCGCGTGCTCATGCTGGCCGGATGTGTGCAGCCCGCCATGGCACCCAATATCAACAGCGCCACGGCCCGGGTGTTGGACGCGGCGGGCCTGCAAGTGGTGGTCGCCGAAAAAGCCGGTTGTTGCGGTGCCGTGAAGTTCCACCTCAACGACCAGGACGGCGCACTGGCGCAAATGCGCGTCAATATCGACGCCTGGTGGCCGCACATCGAGGCCGGTGTCGAGGCGATTGTGATGAACGCCTCAGGCTGTGGTGTGTCCGTCAAAGCGTATGCCCACCTGCTGCGCGATGACCCGGTGTACGCGCGCAAGGCTGCGCGCGTTAGCGAACTCACCAAAGACCTGAGCGAGTTGTTGCCCCAGATCAGCGAGGCCTTGCGCGGTAAGCTGCGGCCTCACAGCCAGCCGGTGATTTTTCACCCACCTTGCACTTTGCAACACGGCCAACAACTGCGCGGCGGCGTGGAGCAACACCTCAATGCCTTGGGGTTTGCGGTGCGGGTGAGTAACAACGAGTCGCATCTGTGCTGCGGCTCGGCGGGCACCTACTCCGTGCTCAATCCCCAGCTGGCCTATACCCTGCGCGACCGCAAACTGGGGCACCTCACGGCCATGGGCCCGCAGGTGATTGTGTCGGCCAATATCGGTTGCATCACCCACTTGCAAAGCGGCACCGAGCTGCCGGTCAAACATTGGGTGGAGCTGCTCGACGCCGCGCTCATTTAAAGCGCTGGTTCTGCGGCAAGCCTTGAATTAACTCAGACGCCTCAACTCAGACGCCTCAACTCAGACGCATTAACTCAGACTCGCCCACAGCGCGGCCAGCAACACCAGCGCGCCGCCCAGGAGCGTTTGCAGACTCAGGGTGGCTGCGCCCATGGCCACGGACGAGCCACTGGCAAACAGCACTTCGGTGAGCATGATGAGCGATGCACTGGTGGCGGCCATGCGCGAGGCGCCGAATTGCAAGCCGGCGTTGCCCAGCAAAAATCCCAGACTCATGATGCCAATCCACACCAGCCAGTCCGCGCTGGGTGCCGGCGGCGCAAGCGCCAGACCGAAGTGGGTGGCCAGCATGGCGACCCCCAGCGACAGGAAGGTGCCGCCACTGAACATGGCCAGCATGCGCGCGCCGGGGCCGGCATCATGGAGTTTGCGCAAGAGCACGTTATTGAGCGCAAAACTCGCGCCGCCAAGCAAGGCCAGCCAGTCGGCGCGGCTCTGAGGAATCGGCCAATTCACTTCGGGAGTTTTCAGCACCACAGCCACGCCCACCAAGGCCAGGACCAGGCGCGTGAGTGAAGCGGCGCTGGGCTTTTCACCCAACAGCGGCCACGCCAGCAAGACCACCCAAGCGGGCATCAGGTAGAACAAAATCACGACCCGCACCACGTCGCCTTCGGTCACCGCCCAGTTGAAGCAGGCATTGCACACGCCGGTGGCGATCATCAACACCCACAGCACCGGTTGCTTTGAAAAGCCACGCCAGGCGGTGGGGTACATCACCAGCAGCACCAGCAGCGCAATGGCAAAGATAAACGACGTGGCCCACAAGGGGTGCACGCCGTGTTGCTGCAAGATGCGAAAAGGCCACCAGGACAGGCCCCACACCAAGGCATTGAAGGTCAAGGCGAAAACGGGCAGCCAGCGGCTCAACATGGGGAACGCAATAAGTTGGGACGCCACGCGGGCTTAGCCGTGGCTGGTGTCGTTGCGTGCGATTGACAGCAAGTGGTCCACCACGGCTTTGTGGTGAATGCAGTTGTGCGCATGCCAGCGCTGGATAAGCCACATGAATCCGGCCACCACCACACCAAAAGCGGTGATGGCGCCAAAGGGCGACAAACCCAAGCCGGTGGACAGGCTGTAGAAGCCACCCAGCAACAAAATGCAAGCTTGCTCGTTGAAGTTTTGCACGGCAATCGAGCGACCCGCGCCCATGAGGTTATGGCCGCGGTGTTGCAGCAAGGCGTTCATGGGCACCACTAAAAAGCCACCCAGACCGCCCAGCAAAATCAGGAAGGGCGCAGCCAGCCAGACATCGGTGATGAAGTTGAGCAGGATCACCAACAAACCCATGGCAATGCCCAGGGGCATCACGCGGGTGGCGTTTTCCAGTTTCATGCGCATGGACGCGACCACCGCACCTACGGCGGTGCCGATGGCCACAATGCCGACCAGCGAAGACGCCTGGGTCACGCTGTAGCCCAAGGCCGCTGAGGCCCAAGCCAAAACAATGAAACGCAGGTTGCCGCTCACACCCCAAAACAGCGTGGTGGTCGCCAGTGAGATTTGACCCAAGCGGTCACGCCACAGGCGCGAGTTGCAGGACAGGAAGTCAGAAATCAGGTTAACTTCCATCTTGCGCATGGCCACCCCGGTGTGCGGAATGCGGGAATTGAACCAGGCAGCCAGCAGGTAGACAAAAATCAAAACGCTGATCGCGGCTTCCGGTGCGGTGTCAATGGAGGTGGTGAATATCGGGAAGTCCACTGACAGCAAGGCTGTCGACACGGAGTGGCCGACCAGTTGGCCACCCAGCAACACCCCCAAAATGATGGAGGCGATGGTGAGGCCTTCAATCCAGCCGTTGGCCTTGACCAACTGCGAGGCCGGCAGCAACTCGGTGAGGATGCCGTACTTGGCGGGCGAATAGGCTGCAGCGCCCAAACCAACGATCGCGTACGCCATCAGCGGGTGCGTGCCAAACAGCATCATCAGGCAGCCGACAATTTTGATGGTGTTGCTGATGAGCATGACCTGACCCTTGGGCCGCGAGTCTGCAAAAGCGCCCACGAAAGGCGCCAGCACCACATAAAACAAGGCGAACATGGGCACCAGCGCTGCTTGCTGCCATTCGGGTGCGCCACTGCTGCGTAGCAATTGAACCGCGCCCACGAACAAGGCGTTGTCGGCCAGCGAGCTGAAAAACTGCGCTGACATGATGGTGAAAAAACCGCGTTTCATTGGCGACAGACAAGCCCTTAAAGGGAAAGCGACATGCAGAGGTACATGGAAATCCAAGCGACAACGGGTTATAGCATGCTCAGCAATGTCAGAATCGGGGGCAAGCGCATTTCACACACCATGTCCAGACCGATCCAGGCCACCATCCACACTGACGCCTTGCGTCATAACTTGTCACGCGCCCGTCACATCACGCCGGACGCCAAGATTTGGGCGATCATCAAGGCCAATGCCTATGGGCATGGCATCGAGCGGGTGTTTGAAGGTTTGCGCGGCGCTGATGGCTTTGCCTTGTTGGATTTGAGCGAAGCCGAGCGCGTGCGCGCCCTGGGCTGGCGCGGGCCCATCCTGCTGCTCGAAGGCGCGTTTGAGCAACGCGATCTGGAACTGTGCTCACGCCTGGGGCTGTGGCACACCGTGCATTGCAATGAACAGATCGACATGCTGGCCGTGCACAAAACCCATGTGCCGCACCGGGTGTTCCTCAAGATGAACAGCGGCATGAACCGCCTGGGTTTCAAGCCGGCGCAATTCCGCGCTGCCTGGACGCGGCTCAATGCCTTGCCGCAGGTCGAAGAGATTTCGCTCATGACCCACTTCAGCGATGCGGATACAGACAAGGGCATCGCGCAGCAAGTTCACACCTTTGTAGAAGCCACACAAGATTTGCCGGGCGAGCGATCGTTATGCAACAGCGCCGCCATCTTGCGGCACCTCGGTCCCCAAGCGCCTGCCGCCCTGGCGACCGACTGGATCCGCCCCGGCGTGCTGCTGTATGGCGCGTCGCCCGATGACCCGGCACACACCGCGCAGGA
>CANGMW010000141.1 GCA_947454695.1 Comamonadaceae bacterium
CCAACGCCAAAGTGGCGCGTTGCTCAGCCGCCCGGTAAGCGCCGGTGAGCGGGATCGTCACGTACACGCCCACGATGTTCTCCTGACCGCCACGCTCATTGGCCGTGCGCAGGCCCAGCAAGGGGTCGGGGCGACTGTCTAGCTGCGTGCGTTCACTTTGCAAGCGCGCCATACGTGCCTCGGCCTGTGCAAGCTCTACCTCATGGTTGTCGTCCACGATGCGTGCCACCCAAGACGTCGCGGACTCGGTACTCATCAGGCTCAAAGGCGCGCCTGCAATGGCGGGCGGCTCAGCCGTCAAGACCAGTCCGGGAAAGCGTTTCATCAACTCATAGGTCTGGACCTGTGCGCGCCCCTGTGCTTGCGCCAGCGCCGCTTGAACCCGGTCGCGTTCCGCCTGGGTCATAAGCAGGTCCATGCGCGGCGCTTCACCGGCTTTGACACGACGTGCCGCCACATCGAGCTGCTGTTGCGCCAATGTCAACTGAGCGTCCTGCACACGCTGCGCGCTGCGGGCACGCTGCCAGTCGTACCAGCTCTGCAACAAACCGCGCACCGATTCATGCCAGACATCGGCATAGCTCAACTCGCCGGCCAGTACACCGGCAGCGCCAAGTGCTTTGTCCGCCTCTGACTTATTGCCCCAGCGAATGCTGCGTTCAATGGCAAAGTCGTTTTCAGCGAATTGCGAACCGGCGCTGTCGCGACGTTGCTGGGCACCGGCCTTGAAGGCCCACTCGTAAGTGCCGGCCTGCAAGCGCTCGCTCCTGGCCTGCGCCACGGCCACACCCGCACGCGCAGCCAGCACTTGCGGCAAAGCCGCAATCACATCCCGGGTCGGGCCCACCGGCGGCAGGGCCAAGGGCGCGAGCGGGGGCGGCGTCAGCGTTTGGGCGCCAGACACGCCGCATGCGAGCAAGAGGCCGGTGGCCAAGCCGCGCAAGGCCCTACCCAGTGCGCTGCTCATGCCAGGCTCCCGCTGCTGAGCAAAGGCGTGACCCAATACAAGACTTCGGGTGAGGACATCTCGCGCTTCAAGGCTTGGATCAGCCAAGGTACTTCGCTGTGCTGCATCAAGGCTTGCACCATCACACGGCGCGCTCGACCCTGAACCCGTTCCATGGCGCTCACCAAGGTGGTTTGCACGCCCATGCCCTGAACGTGCAGCACCGTCACGCCCGATACCCACTGCGGGTGCGCGAGCAGCACATCCAGCACGGCCTCTTCAAGGGCGACAGGAAACTCCAACGTGAAAACACAATCGACGGCCTTGTCCAGCACGGATGAGGGAGGTGTGGCAGGGCTCATGAAGCGGTCAATCCAAAGCGTCTAAAAAGAATGGGCAAAAGCACCAAGGTCAGCAAGGTGGCGCTGAACAAGCCACCAATCACCACCACCGCCAGCGGGTGCTGAATTTCAGAGCCGGGGCCGCTGGCCAGCAACAAGGGAATGAGTCCCAACGCGGTGATGCTGGCCGTCATCAAGACCGGGCGCAGCCGGCGCAAAGCGCCTTGGCGCACCGCCTCGTGCAAACTCAGGCCCCGCGCGAGCAATTGGTTGAAACACGTCACGAGCACCAAGCCATTGAGCACCGCAATGCCCATGAGCGCGATAAAGCCGACCGACGCAGGCACCGAGAGGTATTCGCCGGAAATCGCCAGCGCCACCACCCCGCCCACCAGCGCAAAGGGAATGTTCACAAACACCAAAAGCGCCTGACGCAACGTGCCCAAGGTGGCAAACAGCAACATCAAAATCAGGGCCAGCACCACCGGCACCACCAGGCTGAGTCGCTGCGCTGCGCGCTGCTGGTTTTCAAATTGGCCGCCCCAGCGCATGCTCATGCCAGGCGCCAGCGGCACTGCACGGCCCACCGCCGCGCGCGCTTCATCGACAAAGCCCACCAAGTCACGGTCCCGCACATTGCTGCGCACCACCACCATGCGTGAAGAGTTTTCGCGGTCGATTTTCATCGGCCCATCGCTGATATTCAAAGAAGCCACCTGGCTGAGTGCAATCGCTTGGCCATCGGCCAGCGGCAAGCGCAACTGGGCAAACGTTTGCGGCGACATCTGCAAGCTGCTGCCGCCACGCACCATCAGCGGCACCCGGCGACCGTCCACCAACACCGTGCCGGTGGTCACGCCTTCGACCAGCGCGCGCAAGTCGTTTTGAATCTGCTCGGCGGTGAGCCCAAGTCGCCCTGCGGCCACGCGGTCAATCACCACCTGGAAATACTGCACGCCTTCATTTTTAACGGTGATGACGTCTTCACTGCCGGGGACGCCATTCAAAACCTGCACGACTTGCTGCGCCGCTTGAGCCAGCAAGGCGGGATCGGCCCCGTAAATTTTCACCGCCACATCACCGCGCACACCCGAGAGCATTTCGGAGGTGCGCATTTCAATCGGCTGGGTGAAACTCACGCTGATGCCGGCAAACTCCTCGGTGATGCGGCGCAGCGCATCGATCAAAACGTCCTTGTTGGGCGAGCGCCATTGCTCACGCGGCTTGAGCACCAAAAACATGTCGGTGTCATTGAAGCCCATCGGGTCCAGCCCGAGCTCATCGGAGCCGACACGCGCCACGATTTGCTGCACCTCGGGCACGCTTTGCAACACGCGTTGTTGCAGCGCCTGGTCGATGGCCATGGAGGCCTGCAAATTCACCGAAGGCAGTTTTTCAACCTGCATGATGATGTCGCCCTCGTCCAAGGTCGGCATGAAGGCTTTGCCAATCACCGCGTACAAGCCCACCGCCAGCACCAAAAGGGTCACGGAGGCCCACGTCACCCAGCGTGTGTTGGCAAAGGCCCAGTCCAGCAGCCGCGTGTAATGCCGCTCGAGCCAACGCACCAGCAAAGGGGTGGCATGCAAGCCGCCTTGCAAAAAGAAGGACGCCAACACCGGGATGACGGTCAGAGACAAAAACAGCGAGACGCCCAAAGCAAACACAATCGTCATCGCCACCGGCGAGAACAATTTGCCCTCCAAGCCTTGCAAAGACAGCAAAGGCACAAACACCATCATGATGATGAGCATGCCCGAGGTCACCGGCAATGCCACCTCCTGCACCGCGCGGTAAACATCATGCAGGCGCAAACGCCCCGGCGCCGTTTCACGCGCCTGCAAATTCTCTACGACCACCACGGCCGCATCCACCAGCAAGCCGATGGCAATGGCTAAACCCCCCAGAGACATCAGGTTGGCGGAGTAATTGAACGCGCTCATCAAAATGAACGTGCCCAAGGCCGCCAGCGGCAGGATCACAGCCACCACCAAAGCAGCGCGCCAATGCCCCAGGAACAGCACCAGAAGGATCAGCACCAGCACAATCGCCTCGCCCAAAGCCTTGGTCACGGTGCCCACCGCCCGCTCCACCAAATGGCCGCGGTCGTAAAACGTCTGGATCGTGATGCCCGCAGGCAAGCTTGCGCCAATCAAAGCCAGTCGCGCCTTCACATCGCGCACCACTTGACGCGCATTAGCGCCTCGTAAACCCAGCACCAAACCTTCCACCGCTTCGGTACGGCCGTTTTGCGTGACCGCGCCATAGCGCGTGAGGCCGCCCATGCGCACTTGCGCCACATCACCCACACGCACCGCTTGTCCGTTGCGGCTGGTCAGCGCAATCGCGCGTACATCGTCCAGCGAGTTGATGCTGCCGTCGCTGCGCACCAGCAAGGACTCTTCGCCACTGGACAAGCGCCCTGCCCCATCGTTGCGGTTGTTGGCCATCAGGGCTTGCTGCAACTGCTCGAGCGACACGCGCCGCGCCGCCAGCGCCACCACATCGGGCACCACCTCAAAAGCACGCACATGGCCGCCCAAAGAGTTGATGTCGGCCACACCGGGGATGCTGCGCAATTGCGGGCGGATCACGGTGTCGAGCAAGGTGCGCTTCTCGGTCAGCGTGGCCGGCCCGTCAATGGTGAACATGAACATCTCGCCCAGCGGCGTGGTGATGGGCGCCAGGCCGCCGGACAAGCCCGCCGGCAAGCTGGCCATCACACCGCTCAAGCGTTCGTTGACTTGCTGGCGCGCCCAGTAAATGTCGGTGCCCTCGGCAAAGTCCAAGGTGATGTCGGCAATCGCAAATTTGCTTTGCGAGCGCAACACGGTTTGAAACGGCAGGCCCAACAACTCCTGCTCGATCGGGATCACCACCCGCGACTCGACTTCCGCGGGCGTCATGCCGGGCGCCTTCAGGATGATCTTCACTTGGGTGCTGGACACATCGGGGAAAGCATCGATCGGCAAGTCACGCAAAGCGACTGCCCCGGCCAGCACCAAGCCGGCGGTGAGCACCAGCACCAGCAAACGCTGGGACAGGGCAAAGGAAATCAGACGATCCAACATCAGGGGCGCGCGTCCTTGGCCGCCGGGGTCGGCACGCCTAAGCCCAACCAGGCGCCTTTGATGGCGATCAGCCCTTGCACAGCGACTTCATCACCAGCCTTGAGGCCCGACAGCACCGGCGTGTCCGCGCCACTGCCCACCCCCGTGGTCACCGCCACCGCACGAAAGCCCGGCTGCTCGCGCACAAACACATACTGGCGTCCGCCATGCTGAAAAACCGCTGCGGTGGGCACCAGCCAGGCCGCGCCCTGCGTTGCGGGCCCTGCAGGGCGCGCGGCTTGCCACTGGGCTTGGACAAATTGGTTGATGCGCAAACAGTCTTCGCGCGCGGTCAGCACGGCACGCAGCTGCACACTTTGATTGGCCGCGCTGAGTTGATTGGAGACGGCCGTCACGCGCGCCGGCGCCTTGCAGCCCTGCACCACCAAGATGTCGCCCACACGCAGGGCTTGCGCCTGCGCGGCTGAGGCCTGCAACTCGATGGCCAAAGCACCACCCCGTCCCAGCGTTGCCACCGGCGCGCCCGCTTCCAAGCGCTGACCCGGTGTGGCCGGCAACTCCAGTACCGTGCCCGCTGCCGGCGCGACCAGCGTCAGCAGGGGTGACAGGCTGGCCGAGCTGCTGGCAGCGTTGAGCTCGGCATCACTCAAACCGGCCAGACGCAAAGCCTGACGGCGCTCGCGTTCAGCCAGTGTGGCCATGTCGGATTGCGCCCGCGATTCATTGCGCCGATGTTCTGCGACGATGCCGTCGGCAAACATTTGTTCATCCCGCTGCGCCTTGTTCTGGGCTAGACGGGCTTGGGCCTGGGCCATCAGCCACTCACGCTGCCACTCGACCAATTGCGGACTCATGATGCGCGCCACCGGCTGGCCCGCACGTACAGCTTGCATGGGCGAGACCAGCACCGACTGCACCACGCCGGCCACGGGCATGCTGAGCTTGTCGGTTTGCTGTGCGGGCAATACCACGGTGCCTTGCAACAGACCGCCTTGCGCACCGACCGCGGCGGCACGAACCACCACCGTGCTCACACCGGCGCCTTTGTTCAGGTCCGCACTCCAGGGAATCAAGGCGTTGGCCTCTTGTGCCGAGCTGGTCAGGACAACGCCGCCCAGCAGAGCCAGGCCCATGAGCAGGCGATAAAAAGGGGTGCGGAAATCAGGCATGGCGTCTTTATGAAACGGTCGCGCGCCACTGTGAAGCACGACCGCAGTCAACTCTACTGCATTTGGCTTAAAAAAGCCCTAAGAATGCGCGGTGAGCGCGCACCCGATCAGAACTCTGCGTGCAAGCGAATACCCGCGAAATCTGCCGGACCCCGGTCGGCGTTGTAGGCCGGGTTGTGAATGCGCTGGTAATCCAGCGTCACAAAACTGTCGCGTGTGATGTGCAGGCTGTAGTACAGCTCAAGAATGGTTTCGGGCTGGTAGTTGAGGCGGCCGTCACCAATGAAGAAGGAGATACCGCCGGCTTGCAGGTACTGACGTCGGTCATTGGACAAGCCGTTTTGCATCAGGCTGATGCCCAGCGTGTCCTGCCCCCGGCCCCAAGCCGCGCCTTGCACCGAGACGCCGGCCGCCAAAGACTCATCGACCTCGGTGAAGGCATAGGTCTCGGTGCCGCCGTCGGTTTGCATGGCCCGCAGGAACACGCCCACGGTGGGAGAAACCGCCTGCTCCACATTCACGCCCAGGCCGTATTTGAACTGCTCGCTGTTGCGGACTTTGAAGATATCGGGCGCACGGTGGTTGGCGATGCCGTCATTGATCGCGTCGCGAAAACGCGCCAGCACCGCACGGTTGCGCCAGGCCAGCACCCGCACCTTGCCCGGCTGATCGCCCAGGGTGTGTGCGTGTTCGACCTCGATCTGATCGCCGTAGTGGTTCAAGATGTCAAAGTCCACCGGCAAGTCGTTGGGCGTGGTGGGACCGGTCATGCGGCCGATGCGAAACGCCCAGTCACCCTGGTACCACTCCAGCGCCGCACCCCAGCCAAAGCCCCGGGCATCCGCCGCGTAGTCGTAAGCGGCGTAAGTCATGTTGCCCCAGTTCATGAACTGGCGGCGCGGGTCCTTGGCATAGGCGTTGTTGTCAAACACATCCAGTGTGGAGAAGTTGCCGGCGGTCAGCACCACGCGGTTCTTATCCACGATGCCGGCAAGCTGATTGAGGCCCGACGCCTGCACCTCCTGGCCGCCGCCTTGGTTCCAGGTCTGGCGCAAAAACAAGCGCTGGCGGTAAATCTGGGGGCTGCTGCTGGAAGCGCGCGTCACCTCGCCATTGGTGAAGCCGCCCACGCCGGTCAAGTTGGAGAAGGCTTGGCCTTGCGTGAC
>CANGMW010000142.1 GCA_947454695.1 Comamonadaceae bacterium
GTGCAGCGCGGCCATCCAGACATTGGGCGGCTACGGTTATGTGAGCGACTTCCCGGTCGAGCGGATTTACCGCGATGTGCGGGTGTGCCAGATCTACGAAGGCACCAGCGACGTGCAGAAGATCATCATCCAGCGCGCGCTGGCCTGATTGAAAACCGGCTTGTTCAAACCCGTCTCTCAAGGAAAACCAGCATAGACGGTTCACAAGAGCTGCTCAATCATGGCGTCTTGACTGAGTACCCAGCCATTGCTGAACCCATGGCGCGCACCCCTCGAGGGTGCGCGTTGCTTTGAGGAGACCGAGATGACGATTCGCAAAACTGTTTGGTTCACTGCTGTGCTGGCCGCAGCGCTTCAGGCGCCGGTGCAAGCCCGGGTCACACGCATCGTGGTGGACGAAGTGCAGCCCATGGCCGGCACGGGCGAGGGCGGTGTGCCCGCCTACGAGCAAATTGCCGGCCGGGCCTTTGGTGAACTCGATCCCAAGCTGGCGGGCAACGCCATCATCCAGGACATTGAGCTGGCCAAGGACGCGCAGGGCAAAGTGCACTACACCGCCTCCTTCCTCATCTACAAACCCGTGGACCTGAAGCAAGCCAGCGGCTTGATGTGGCACGAGGTGCCCAACCGCGGTCGCGTGTTCCCGTATGCCAAACAAGAACTGGCTTTCGGCGACATCATGCTGGCCAGTGCCTGGCAGGGCGACAACGCGGGCGCGACCACGGTGCGCCCCAAGGCCAGCGTGAGCGGTATGCAGTTCCTGCAAGTGCCGGTGGCGCGCAACGCCGACGGCTCTGCGGTGACCGGTGAGGTCTATGGCCGCATCGTCAACCGCAGCGGACCGGCGTCACAGCCGCTGCTGGTGCAGACCAACCCGGTCCCCTACAAACCGCAAAGCCTGGACACGCGCCGGGCGCGCCTGGTGTCGCGCGGTGCGGAAAACCAGCGCGGCGACGTGTTCGATGAACGCGAGATTTCGCCTGAAGACTGGGCCTGGGCCAAGTGCGATGCGGCCCATTCCTTTCCCGGCACCCCCGATCCCACGCAGATTTGTTTGAAGCACGGCTTTGACGCGCAGCGCCTGTACCAGGTGGTGTTCACCGCCGCCGACCCCTATGTGCTGGGTGTGGGCTTTGCGGCCTGGCGCGATGTGGGCGAGTTCTTTAAGACCGCCCGTGCCGACGACGCCGGCACGGCCAACCCGATTGCCGGCGCGAACACACACAGCATCGGCCGGGGCGTGTCGCAGTCGGGCAATTACCTGCGCGGCTGGTTGCATCTGGGCTTTAACCGCAGCGAGCGCGGCCGGCAGGTGCATGACGGCGTGTGGCCCATCATTGCGGGCCGGCGCATCGCGCTCAACTTCCGCTGGGCGCAGCCCGATGGCGTGCTCGAGCTCTACCAGGCGGGCAGCGAAGGCCCGCAGTGGTGGCTGCCGCACCCCGACCCGGTGCGCGGCCTGCCGGCCGCCGGCATTCTGGACCGCTGCTTGGCCAGCAAAACCTGCCCCAAGGTGATGGAGCATTTCGGCTCGGCCGAAGTGTGGGCGCTCAAACTCACGCCCGAGTGGGTGGGCACCGATGGCAAGACCGACCTGCCGCTGCCGGCCAACGTGCGCCGCTACTACATCGCCAGCACCAACCACTGGGGCGGTGGCGGTGGCTTTGACAGCAGCCTGCCCGGCGTGGGCTTACCGAAAACCGGCGCCATGTGCCCGGGCAACAACTTCGGCCAGGGCACGCTGCCGGCCAACCCGGTGTCGCACACCGAAACCGTCAATGCCTTGCGTGTGCATTTACGTAACTGGGTCATGAAGGGCACGCCGCCCCCGCCCAGCCGCTACCCCCTGCTGCGCAACGGCCAGCTCGGCGTGGCCAGCAAAGCGGGCATCGGCTTTCCCACCCTGCCGGGCCTGCGCGCCACCGTGCCTGAGCCGGACTTCATCATGCCGGTGCACGACTACGACTTTGGCCCGCAGTTCAACGCCTTGGACGGCTCGGGCGTGCCCACCCTCACGCCCCCGCGCATCCGCCAGAGCCTGCCCATGCTCGCACCCAAGGTCGATCTGGATGGCAATGAAATCGGCGGTGTGCCGGTGGTGCTGCTCGATGCGCCGCTGGGCACCTACCTGGGTTGGAACGTCACCGCCAAGGGCTTTCACAAAGATCAGATCTGCAACTACGTGGGCGGCATGATCCCGCTGGCCACCACCGCCGCAGATCGCATCGCCAACGGCGACCCGCGTCCTTCACTGCAGGAGCGCTACGGCTCCCACGACGGCTATGTGGCCGCCGTGCGCCGCGCCACCGAGCGCGCCATGGCCGAGGGCTTTTTGCTGCCGCTGGATGCGCAGGCGTTGCTCAGTGCGGCGGACAAGAGTGCGGTGTTGAAGTGAGGGTGTCAATGGTTGCTTGACATTGTCAAGTGATTGTTTACAATGCGATTCAATGATCCTGACATTCAAGCACAAGGGCTTGGAGTTGTTTTTCACCAAGGGCAGCTTCAAGGGCATACCTGCTCAGCAGGCGGCGCGCATCGAGCGCATGCTGGACCGTCTGGACGTTTCACGGGAAGCCAAAGACATGGATTTGCCGGGCTACAAATTCCATGCACTCAAGGGTGACAGAAAAGGCGAGTTCGCCGTGACGGTCAATGGAAACTGGCGGATCACTTTTGAATTTGATGGACAAGACGCCATCAATCTGAATTTGGAGGATTACCACTGATGAAGTCTCTACGAAACCCGAATCGCAAACCCACCCATCCGGGTGCGGTGCTTCGTGAAGATGTGTTGCCTGAATTGGGTTGGACCCAGCTCGAATTGGCCACCCGCCTCATGGTCAGCCGTCAAACCGTTTCACAACTCCTGCATGAAGAAAAAGCCGTCACGGCAGAAATGGCCATTCGCATCGCCGGCGCTGTGGGCGGTACGCCCGAGAGCTGGCTGGGCATGCAGCAGGCGGTGGACTTGTGGAATGCCCGACTGAAGTTGAAGGCCCAGCCTGAACTGGCACCGCTCATGAGGCGGGCGGCCTTGGCGGCGTGAGAGGCGCGCCACCTGTTAAATTGATGCACCCATAAAAAAGGAGACCCCCATGCCCATCACCAAAGGATTCCGCGCCCTCGTTGACGAAGCGATGGCCCAAGTCACCACGCACACCGTGCCCCAAGTGCTGGCCATGATGAAAGACCCCAAGGTGCAGATCGTGGATATCCGCGATGTGCGCGAGCTCAAAGACGGCACGGTCACTGACAGCGTGCACGCGCCGCGCTGCATGTTGGAGTTCTGGGTGGACCCGGAGTCGCCGTACCACAAGGCGATGTGGGCCGATGAGAGCAAGCAGTTCGTCTTGTTCTGCGGCGCGGGCTGGCGCAGTGCGCTGGCGGCCAAGACGCTGCAGGACATGGGCATGCGCAATGTGGCCCATATCGACGGCGGCTATGCCGAATGGGTCAAGCAGGGCGGCCCGGTGGAAACGCTGGAGCAGCGCAAAGCCCGCAAGGGTTAAGCCCCAGTCGCCGCCATGCGTTTTGACGCGGTGCTGTTCGATTGCGATGGTGTGCTGGTGGACTCCGAGCCCATCGTGCACCGCGTGCTGCGCGACATGCTGGAAGAGCGCGGCTGGCGTCTGAGCGAGCATGAATGTCACCAGATTTTTCTGGGTCGGCGCGTGGTGGACGAGCGCGAACAGATCGAGCGCGAAACCGGTCAGCCGCTCACGCCCGAATGGCTGGCGGCGTTTCAGGCCCGGCGCAATGCGGCGCTCAACCGTCAGCTGCTGGCGGTGCCCAATATCCATGCCGCGGTTCACGCGCTGCACACGCGGCTGGACGCGCGCATCGCCTGTGCTTCGGGCGCGGACCGCAACAAGGTGGAGTTGCAGCTGCGCAAGGTGGGGCTGATCGACTACTTTGACGGGCGCATTTTCAGCGGCCATGAAACGCCGCGTTCCAAGCCGCACCCCGATGTCTACCTGGCCGCTGCGCACGCTTTGGGCGTGGACCCGCGTCGCTGTGCGGTTGTGGAAGACACCACCACGGGTATCGCTGCTGGGGTGGCCGCAGGCGCCACGGTGTTTGCCTACCTGCCCGAAGGCGACGCGCAGGCCTTGCGGGTTGCAGGCGCGCACACGGTGTTTGCCGACATGGCGCATTTGCCGGCTTTGCTGGCCTGAAATCTGCCACAATTGACGTTTACGTAAACGTCAACTCCGCCAATGCGTGTCCGAGGCGGAGGCGCCGTGCCAAGACACCGACAAAACTGACCCCACAGAAAGCACACCCATGCCGATTCTGGAGACCCAACTCAATGTCCGCACCGCGGACTTCACCGCCAATGCCCAAGCCATGCGCGCCCTGGTGGACGACTTGCATACCCAGCTCGACAAAGTGGCGCAAGGCGGCGGCGAGGCGGCGCGCAGCAAACACACCGCGCGCGGCAAGTTGCTGCCGCGCGAGCGCGTGCAGCGCCTGCTCGACCCCGGCACCCCGTTTCTGGAACTCTCGCCCTTGGCCGCTTTAGGCTTGTACCCGGATCGCGACGGCAGCGACAGCGCGCCGAGCGCCGGCATCATCGCCGGCATTGGCCGGGTGAGCGGGGTGGACTGCATGATCGTGTGCAACGACGCCACGGTGAAGGGCGGCACGTATTTTCCGATGACGGTGAAAAAGCATTTGCGCGCGCAGGAAGTGGCGCAGGCCAACGGCTTGCCGTGCATTTATCTGGTGGACTCGGGTGGCGCCAACCTGCCCAACCAGGACGAGGTGTTCCCCGACCGCGACCATTTCGGCCGCATCTTCTTCAACCAGGCCAATATGAGCGCGCAAGGCATTGCGCAGATCGCGGTGGTCATGGGCTCGTGCACAGCCGGCGGTGCGTATGTACCGGCCATGAGCGATGAGGCCATCATCGTCAAGAACCAGGGCACGATTTTTCTGGGCGGCCCGCCGCTGGTGAAAGCCGCCACCGGCGAGGTGGTGAGCGCCGAGGACCTGGGCGGCGGCGATGTGCACACGCGCCTGTCCGGCGTGGCCGACCATCTGGCGCAAAACGATTTGCATGCACTGTCGTTGGCGCGCGCGTCTGTCAAAAACCTCAATGCCCGCAAGACCCCCGGCATCGCCACCCACGCGCCGCGCCCGCCGCGCTATGCCGCTGAAGAGCTGTATGGTGTGATCCCCACCGACACACGCAAGCCCTTTGATGTGCGCGAGATCATTGCCCGCATCGTCGATGACAGCGCGTTCGATGAATTCAAGGCCCGCTTTGGCGCCACGCTGGTCTGCGGTTTTGCCCGCATCGAGGGCATGCCGGTGGGCATTGTGGCCAACAACGGTATTTTGTTTGGCGAGTCCGCAGCCAAGGGCGCGCACTTCATCGAACTGTGTTGCCAGCGCAAGACGCCGCTGGTGTTTTTGCAGAACATCACCGGCTTCATGGTGGGGCGCAAGTACGAGAACGAAGGCATCGCCCGCCACGGCGCCAAGATGGTGACGGCGGTGGCCACCGCGCAGGTGCCCAAGTTCACCGTCATCATCGGCGGCAGTTTCGGTGCCGGCAACTACGGCATGTGTGGTCGGGCCTACAGCCCGCGCTTTTTGTGGATGTGGCCCAACGCGCGTATTTCGGTCATGGGCGGCGAGCAGGCGGCCAGCGTGTTGGCCACGGTGCGCCGCGATGGCATGGAGGCCAAGGGCCAAAGCTGGAGCCCAGACGACGAGGAAGCTTTCAAAGCGCCGATCCGCCAGCAGTATGAAGTGCAAGGCCACCCCTACTACGCCACCGCGCGCCTGTGGGACGACGGCGTGATCGACCCGGCCGACACCCGCCGTGTGCTCGCACTCGGTTTGTCCGCTGCCCTCAATGCGCCAATCCCCGACACCAAGTTCGGTGTCTTCCGGATGTGACCCCAGATCGAAAGAGAGCTTTGCATGTTTAAAAAGATTTTGATCGCCAACCGGGGTGAAATCGCCTGCCGCGTGGCGGCGTCGGCGCGGCGCATGGGCATTCAGACGGTGGCGGTGTACTCGGATGCGGACGCCCGGTCCAAGCATGTGGCGGTGTGTGACGAGTCGGTGCACATCGGCGGCAACGCGCCCAAGGACAGCTATTTGCAGTGGGAGCGCATCATCGCGGCCGCGCAGGCCACCGGTGCGCAAGCCATTCACCCGGGCTACGGTTTTCTGAGCGAGAACGAGGCCTTTGCCAATGCATGTGCGCAGGCCGGGCTGGTCTTCATCGGCCCGCCGGCGTCGGCGATTCTGGCCATGGGCCTGAAGGCCGAGTCCAAACGCCTGATGGCGCAAGCCGGCGTGCCGCTGGTTCCGGGCTACCACGGTGAAGCGCAGGACACCGCCTTGCTGCACAGCGAAGCCGACCGCATCGGCTACCCGGTGCTCATCAAGGCCAGCGCCGGCGGCGGCGGCAAGGGCATGCGGATTGTGGAGAAGTCGGCGGACTTTGAGGCCGCACTGGCGTCCTGTCAGCGTGAAGCGATCAACAGCTTTGGAAATGCCTCGGTGCTGATCGAAAAATACGTGCAGCGCCCGCGTCACATCGAGATCCAGGTGTTTGGTGACACGCAGGGCAACTACGTCTATCTGTTTGAACGCGACTGCTCGGTGCAGCGGCGTCACCAGAAA
>CANGMW010000143.1 GCA_947454695.1 Comamonadaceae bacterium
ACGGCAACAACATGGCCAACACCTGGCTGCAGGCCGCGCAACTGCTGGGCTTCAAAGTGCATGTCAGCACGCCCAGTGGCTACGGCATCGACCAGGCGGTGGCCGGCGTGCGCAGCGACTGCTACCAGCTCTTCACCGACCCCATGCAAGCCTGCGCGGGGGCCGATCTGGTGACCACCGACGTGTGGACCAGCATGGGCTTTGAAGCCGAGAACGAGGCCCGCAAAAAAGCGTTTGCCGACTGGTGCGTGGACAGCGACATGATGCGCGCGGCCAAACCCGACGCCTTGTTCATGCACTGCCTGCCCGCCCACCGCGGCGAAGAGGTGCAGGCCGAGGTGATCGACGGCCCGCAATCGGTGGTCTGGGACGAGGCTGAGAACCGCCTGCATGCGCAAAAAGCGCTGATGGAGTTCCTGCTGCTCGGCCAGCTCTGACGCGCTCCGGCATGTCGGCTTGCACCACATGCGGCGCCTGCTGCGCGAGCTTTCGGGTGGATTTTTCGGTTGAAGAACGCGAGGACCACGGCGGCACCGTGCCCGAGGGCCTGTGCGTGGAGGTCACCGAACGTATTTGCCGCATGCGCGGCACCGACCACCAACCCGTGCGCTGCGCGGCACTCACGGGAAAAATAGGCACTCAAGTCGCCTGCGGCATTTATGAATGGCGCTCTTCACCTTGCCGGGAGTTTGAAGAAGGCAGCCAGGCGTGCCACAAGGCACGGATGCGGCATAACTTGCCGGCTTTGAACTAGCCGGCAACGCCTTGAAACTGGCTTGGCGTGACACCGATTGACGCCTTATGTGAAAACACGATCCGGATGTCAGGCACGCTGCAGTAAGACCCGCAGGGCTTGTGAAGAATGTCCGCACGCAGTCGAAGTTCATACGGCCCTTGAACCCAGCATTGTTAAGGGCGCGCTCGATCAAGAGTCGACCTAACTCTGAGCTTGAAGTTCTTGATGAGGCTTCAGCCCAACAACCTGGGTATTTTTCATTGGCTGACCCAGCAGGGCAGTTTTTGATCTAAAAGTCCCAAGTTCGAGTCAAAGTAAGGCTGGTTGGTGGTGCCTGAAAACCCCGAGAGCATCGGCCTGATGGAGGCGGCTTGCTTGAGTTTTTCTCGCGCCATTTTCATAGCGCAGTGCTCTGAAAAAATATGATGCCTGTCGTCAACATGCTCAAAAGCAGGCAACAAATATTCGCTGGTGAATTTTTTGGTTGCGTAAAAAAATCGCGTGTCGACCAACGATGGGTTGAGCTCGTCTCGCCAAAAGATAGTTTGAATTTTATTTTTTTGAATCAAGCTCTTGATTTCAAGGAAATTGCGGCAATACACCTTGCCCGTGCATTTAAAAAAATGATCGACTGTTTGCAAAAGTTTCGAGTGCTCAAGCGCAAACTTGATCAAAGCACCTTCCCCATAGCCTTTACCTTTTTCAATCACCCGATCATTGTCCTGAAGGTAATGCACTTGCTCCACTTCAAGACCCATTTGAGTGAGCAACAGAACGTCGGATTCATCCAGCAAAGTCTGACCGGTGGCATCGGCGATAACAATTTTTTGGACGCCCATGGCGGCCCAAAAAAAGACTGCGGCCTTGGCGGTAATTTTTCTCGTCGCCACGTTGGTCATCCTCAACGCAAATACCCCCTCTGGCGGGTTTGAAGCGGTTGTGATGAGCACTAAAGCGCTGGAACTGACCATTGAAAACTACCATTTCTATTCATGAAAAAACGACGCTGACACTGCAGTCCTTGTCGAAACGAGGCCGTCGCCAGGTCGGCGGGTTACGCGGTCAAACGAGCGGGCCCAGGCGCTTCAATCCGCTGCGCCACCATAAAGCCAAGGCACATCCAGCAAGCGTTCACCCAGCAGTTTGAGCGCGGCATCGCGCCCGAAACGTGCAGGCCCTTGCAAGTGGAAAATTTCGCCGTTACGAATAGAGCGTGCCTGCACGCGCGCATTGCGCGCCCAGCGTGCCCTTGCGTAGGCCTGCACCACCGAGGCCACATCACAGGCAGCAGCGGCAGCCTGAGGTTGTGAAGCCGCTCCTTTGAACAGTCGCTCCAGCGCGGCCGCATCTTCCAGCGCCATGCCGGCGCCTTGCGCCAGGTAAGGCCGCATGGGGTGGGCGGCATCGCCCAGCAAAGCCACCCGGCCGCGTGCCTGCTCATGCGCGCCACGCATAGGCGGCCGGTCGCACAGGGCCCACAGGCGCCAGCCGGCAATAGCGGCGATGAGATCGCGCAACGCCGGGCAGGCACCGGCCAGTGCGGCCTGCAAATTTGCCGCGTTGCCGCTGTGGTCCCAGTTTTGTAAATCTGCGGGGACTTGCCCGTGCACGATGGCCACGATGTTGAGCCACGCGCCGCCGCGCACCGGGTACTGCACCACATGCAGCTTGGGGCCCAGCCAGGCCGTGACCTGCTGACTGCGCAGGGCGGCGGGCAGGCTGGCTTGCTCGACCATGGCGCGGTAGGCCAAGTGGCCGGTCACGCGCGGCGGCGTGTCGCCCAGCAAGTGTCGGCGCACCTCGCTCCACAGGCCATCGGCGCCGATCAGCAGCGCTCCCTGCAATGTCTCGCCGCTTTGCGTGCGAACTTGCACGCCATCAGCTTGGTCTGAAAAATTCGCCACGCGGCTTTGGAGCCGCAGCGTCACAGCAGTCTGGGCTTGCACTTGCGAGCGCAAGAGCTGGTGCAAGTCGGCCCGGTGGATGGTGGCGTAAGGCGCGCCGTAGCGCTGCACCATGGACTCACCCAAACGCAGCACGCCCAGTTCCGTTCCGCTCAGGGCATGTCGGATTTGCAAGCGCTCGGGAAAGGCGGCGATGGTTTGCAAAGCGGGCATCAAGCCCCAGTCGCGCAACACCGACACCACATTGGGCCCCATCTGGATGCCCGCACCAAATTCACCAAAGGCTGGCGCCTGCTCCAGCAGGGTCACCGACCAGCCTGCACGCGACAGGGCCAAAGCCGCACCCAGCCCACCGATGCCACCGCCTGCAATCAACGCTGTGGAGCTCATGGGTGGGCGGCGTGAGAGGCGCTTATTCGACGCGCACGATGGTCGTGGGCTTGAAGCCCAGATCGGCCGCCTTGCCCTTGCGACCACGTGCAGCGCGGGCGTTGTTGAGGCTGCGGATCTCCAGCACTTCTTCACGGTCTTTGCCGCCGCGCCCCAGGCCTTCGATCCGGACGCTTCGGGTGTAAGCCGCCGCACCGGCCAGTGTGTCTTTGGCCTCCAGGTCCATCAACATGAGGCCGCGCCCGCCGGTGGCCATGGCCTTGAGCTCGCTGATCTCGAAGGTCAGGATGCGACCACCCGTGGACGCGCAGGCCACATGCGTGGCCGCGGCTTGCGGAGCCACATTGGCCGGTGAGGGACGGCACAAGGTGTCGTCCGGGCCGCAGGTGATGAAGGACTTGCCGCCTTTTTGACGCGAGCTCATGTTCTCCACCGTGGCCAAGAATCCATAGGCCGCAGAGCTGCTCAGCAACAACCAGGCTGTGGCTGCGCCAGCGAAGTAATGCACCAGCTGTGTACCCGCTTCCAGTTCAATGAGCGTCGTGACCGGCTGGCCATCACCGCGCGCGCCCGGCAAAGAAGCCACCGGCACGGAATAAACGCGTCCGTTGGAACCAAAGGCCAGCAAGGTATCGACCGTGCGGCATTCGAAGGTGCCGTACAAACCATCGCCTGCTTTGAAGGCAAAACTGCTCGCCTCATGGCCGTGCCCGCCGCGCGCGCGTACCCAGCCTTTTTGGGACACAACCACCGTCACCGGCTCGTCCACCACTTTGACTTCGGCCACGGCTTTTTTCTCGGCCTGGATCAGCGTGCGACGCGGGTCGGCAAATTGTTTGGCGTCCGTTTCCACTTCTTTGACCATCAAGCGGCGCAGGGCCGCGGGGCTGCCCAGAATTTCTTCGAGCTTGGTCTTTTCTTCTTGCAGCGCCTTGAGCTCCTGCTCGATCTTGATGGCTTCGAGCCGTGCGAGTTGGCGCAGGCGGATTTCCAGAATGTCGTCGGCCTGCCGCTCGCTGAGTTTGAAGCGGTCCATGAGCGCGGCACGCGGCTCGTCGGACTGACGGATGATGGCAATGACTTCGTCAATGTTGAGCAGCACCAGTTGCCGCCCTTCCAGAATATGGATGCGGTCATTGACCTTGTCCAAGCGGTGCTGGGAGCGCCGCTCGATGGTGATCTGTCGGAACTCGATCCACTCCAGCAGCATCTGACGCAGCGACTTTTGCGTGGGTCGCCCGTCCAGCCCGACCATGGTGAGGTTGATCGGCGCCGAGGTCTCCAGACTGGTGTGGGCCAACAAAGTGGTGATGAGTTCCTGCTGCTCAATGCGGCTGGTTTTGGGCTCGCACACCAGCCGCACCGCAGCGTCTTTGCTGGACTCGTCGCGCACCACATCCAGCACCGCCAGCACCGAGGCCTTGAGCAGGTTTTGCTCTTGCGTGAGCGCCTTCTTGCCGGCTTTGACCTTGGGGTTGGTCAGCTCTTCAATTTCTTCCAGCACTTTTTGCGTGCTCACGCCCGGCGGCAACTCGGTCACGACCAATTGCCACTGACCGCGCGCCAGCTCTTCGATCTTCCAGCGGGCCCGGCATTTGAGCGAGCCGCGTCCCGTGCGGTAAGCCTCTGCAATGTCGGAGGCACTGCTGATGAGCTGGCCACCGCCGGGGTAATCCGGGCCGGGAATCAGGGCGAAGAGTTCATCGTCGCTGAGCTGTTTGTTCTTAATCAGGGCCACGCACGCTTCGGCCACTTCGCGCAGGTTGTGGCTGGGGATTTCGGTGGCCAGGCCCACGGCAATACCGCTGGCGCCGTTGAGCAAATTGAAGGGCAGGCGCGCCGGCAGTTGGCGCGGCTCTTCGGTCGAGCCGTCGTAATTGGGGATGAAGTCCACCGTGCCTTCATCAATCTCGTCCATGAGCAAGCTGGTGATACGGGCCAGTCGCGCCTCGGTGTAGCGCATGGCCGCGGCGCCGTCGCCGTCGCGCGAGCCGAAGTTGCCCTGCCCGTCGATCAACGGGTAGCGTTGCGAAAAGTCCTGCGCCATGCGCACCAGCGCGTCGTAGGCGGCCTGGTCACCGTGCGGGTGAAAGCGGCCCAGCACATCGCCCACCACCCGGGCGGACTTGACTGGCTTGGCCGCCGTGTTGCCCGCGGCACCACCGTAGCCCAGCCCCATGCGCGACATCGCATAAAGAATGCGCCGCTGCACCGGCTTTTGCCCGTCGCAGACATCGGGCAAAGCGCGGCCTTTGACCACGCTGAGCGCGTATTCGAGGTAGGCGCGTTGCGCGTAGGTCGCCAGATTCAGCGTGTCATCGGCAGGCGCGCCGGCAGACAAATCAAGGGTAGTTTGGTCCATCGTGTCGGTCAGAGGTTCAGGGCGCTCAGGCGAGTCAATGGGTTCAGGGCCCGACTTTGCTTGAGGCGAAAGTTATGAATAGGAAGGTGGTGGGGATTGGCACCCAGCAAGACGGGCCGCAGGGCGGCGTGCAATTGCATGACGGTTTTGACAAAGACCTGGGTTTCCTTGTACGGCGGCACTTTGTCCCCCGCTTGGCGCACCGTGCCGACTCCGGCGTTGTAAGCAGCCAAAGCCAGGTCAAGACGCCCGGGAAATTTATTGAGCAAGTCGCGCAGGTAGCGTGTGCCCAAAGCGATATTGGTCTCGGGGCGCAACAACTGCTTCACCGCCTCTTTGGGTTGCTCCACCGACAAGCCATACTCGCTGGCGGTCAGGGGCATGAGTTGCATCAGCCCCACCGCACCGCGCGGCGAAACCACCTTGGCATCGAACCCAGACTCGGTAGCGACCAAGGCTTGAAGCAACTCGTACTCCACCCCATGCTCCAACGCTGCGGCTTGCATGATGGGCTTTACTTTTTTATAGCCGGGTGATTTTTCAAAAAAACTCAACAACTTGGCGCGTGCCTTTTGCTGGTCGATCACATCACTTTGGTGCGCATCCGGGTTGTAAAAGTACAGGGTGTAGCGCGCATCCACACGTTCAGTCGAAAAAAGCGTGTGGCCATCGGCATCCATGAACGCCCAGACGTCGGCCTGCGCCGGCGACTGCAACAGCAGCCACAGGCCCAAGGCCAACGCCACTGAAGGCAGATGCCAAGCGACCATCAGATGTCCACCTCGACCGAGTCGCCATGCAGCTCCATCAGCTCCCGGCGCGCCGCCGCTTCACCCTTGCCCATGAGTTGCGTGATCAGCGACTCGGTCTGTGCAAAGTCCAGCGTGCCCAATTGCACCGGCAACAGGCGACGCGTATCCGGGTTGAGCGTGGTCTCCCACAACTGCTCGGCGCTCATCTCACCCAAACCCTTGAAGCGGCTGATGCTCCAGGCGTTTTCACGCACGCCTTCTTTGCGCAGTTTGTCCAGGATGGAGGTCAACTCGCCTTCGTCCAGTGCGTAGGACTTGGACGCCGGTTTTTTGCCGCGGGCCGGCGCATCCACCCGGAACAAGGGCGGGCGCGCCACAAACACATGACCCGTCTCAATGAGTTTGGGGAAGTGCCGGAAGAACAAGG
>CANGMW010000144.1 GCA_947454695.1 Comamonadaceae bacterium
AGGGTGAGCTCGCTGAGCAAGCGCAAGTGCAATTCAATCAGGACTGGGATTTCGCCAACCACCCCATCACGCAGCCGTCGCCCGCCTCACCCACGCGGGAACGGGTACAAGCCGCCCGAACCGATGAGGACTTGGCAGCACCGCCCCCAGCGGCCACACCGCAATGGGCCCAACTCATTCCCAGCGGGCCGGACCAGGAAGACGACACGCTGTACGCCTTGCTGATCTCCAGCTGCTTCAACGCCAAGTCGCGCATTCTGGCGGTCACCCCCTACTTTGTGCCGGACGCCACCTTGCTCATGGCGCTTACCCTGGCCGCGCGCCGGGGCGTGCAGGTGGATGTGCTGCTGCCGCAAAAATCCAACCACCGGCTGGCCGACCTGTCCCGCCCGGCGGCCATGCGCGAGTTGACGGCGGCCGGTGGCCGCGTGTGGCTGATGCCGCAGATGATCCATGCCAAAGCGGTGATCGTCGATGACGACCTGGCCCTGGTGGGCTCCGCCAATCTGGACGAGCGCAGCCTCTTTCTCAATTACGAATTGATGGTGGCATTTTTCAACACGGCCGATGTGCAGCAATTTGCCCAATGGATTGAGCGCCACCAAAAACAAGCCAGCGCCTATGTGGCGGACAAACCCGGCGTGCTGCGTGAGTTTGGTGAAGGCCTGATTCGCTGGCTGGCTTTTCAGTTGTAGGCGCAGTTCAGCGCCCCACAGCGGATAGACTCGAAGCCATGGCTTGGCATGCATCTTTGAACATTGATTACTCGCGTCGCGACGACACGACCGTGGCGCACTACGCACACCAGGGGCCGCTGCGAATTTTGCAAAGCCTCTACCCGGAAGGCCCCTCGGTATGCCACAACGTGCTGGTGCATCCGCCCGGCGGCCTGGTGGGCGGCGACACGCTGGACATCCGGGTCAAGGTGCAGCCGCAGGCGCACGCACTGATCACCACGCCGGGAGCTACCCGTTTTTACCGCTCCGCCACCGAAGTGGCGCGGCAGACCGTGCATGCGCAGCTCGCGTCTGACGCCCGCCTCGAGTGGTTGCCCCTGGAAGCGCTGGCCTACAACCAATGTCTGGCCGAGAACAAGGCCGTGTTTGAACTCGCACCCGGTGCTGAGCTGCTGGGCTGGGACATCACCGCTTTGGGCTTGCCGACCGCCAACTTGCCATTCGAGCAGGGCAGTTTTTCACAGCACATCGAAGTGCCCGGCGTGTGGCTGGAAAAAGGCCAGCTGCGCGCAGACGATGTGCGCTTGATGAACAGCCCGCTGGGCTTGAACGGCCACTGCTGCATGGCCAGCTTGTTTTTTGTCAGCGGCAGCGCCATCGACAAAACCCGACGCGATCAGGCGCTGCATGACGTGCGCGAGCTCATGCAGGCCCATGCCTTGCGCGCCAGTGCCGGCGCAACGTCACCGCACCCGCAGGTGCTGCTGGTGCGGGTACTCGCGCCCTTGGTCGAGCCTGCGATGGGCTTGCTCAAAAGCCTGCATGCGCAATGGCGCGCCAGCCTGTGGGATTTGCACACCGCCGCGCCGCGGGTGTGGAGTACGTGAGTCAGTCAACCGATCTGCGCGCTGCCGCACCGGGCAGCGCTTGAATCAGATCGCCACCATCTCGCGGATGCGGTCGGTCTCCATGTTGACACCCAGACCACTGGCCAGCACCGCGCCGCGTTCCATCACCACATAGTCATCGGCCAGTTCACGGGCAAAGTCGTAGTACTGCTCGACCAGCAGAATGGCCATGTCACCCCGGTCGGCCAGCATGCGGATGACGCGACCGATATCTTTGATGATGCTGGGCTGAATGCCTTCGGTGGGTTCGTCCAGCACCAAAAGCTTGGGGCCGGCGGCCAGGGCGCGCGCAATGGCCAGTTGTTGTTGTTGACCGCCCGACAAATCGCCCCCGCGACGGTGCAACATTTGCTTGAGCACCGGGAACAATTCAAACAGCTCCTGCGGAATCGGCGTGCCCGCTTTTTTGTAGGCCAGGCCCATGGCCAGGTTTTCCTGCACCGTCAGGCGCGCAAAAATTTCGCGGCCCTGCGGCACAAAGCCGATACCCGCACGGGCCCGCTCATAGGGCGTGAAGTTCTGAATAGCCTGGCCATCGAACTCGATGCTGCCGCTGCGAATGGGCACCAAGCCCATGAGCGACTTGAGCAGCGTGGTTTTGCCCACACCGTTGCGCCCCAGGATGACCGACACCTTGCCCGGCGTTGCTTGCAGGCTCACATCGCGCAGGATGTGGGAGCCGCCATAGTATTGGTTGATATTGTTAATGGTGAGCATGGTTTTCGCCTCGATGGGCCGCCCCTAGAGGCGAAACGCCCCCTCGGGGGGCAGCGCAGTACACAAAGTGACAAGCGTGGGGGCTCATTCAGCGCCCCAAATAGACTTCGATGACGCGCTCATCAGACTGCACCTGGTCCAGCGTGCCTTGCGCCAGCACCGAGCCGTCGCACAGCACCGTGACGATGTCGCTGATGGCGCGGATAAAACTCATGTCGTGCTCCACCACCATGAGCGAGTGCTTGCCCTTGAGGGTCAAGAACAGCTCGGCGGTACGCGCCGTTTCGTCATCGGTCATGCCGGCCACCGGCTCGTCGAGCAAGAGCAATTTGGGGTCTTGCATCAAGAGCATGCCGATCTCCAACCACTGCTTCTGGCCGTGGCTCAGGTTGCCGGCCTGCCGGTGCACGCTGTCGGCCAGGTGGATGGTGTGCAGCACGTCGGCCAGGCGGTCCGATTGCGTGGAGTCCAAACGGAAGAACAGAGACGAGGTGACGCCCTTGTGCGTCTTGAGGGCGAGCTCTAGGTTCTCGAACACGCTGAGCTGCTCAAACACGGTGGGCTTTTGGAACTTACGCCCAATGCCCAGCTGGGCGATTTGCGGTTCGTTGTAGCGCAACAGGTCAATCGTGCTGCCAAAAAAGACACGGCCTTCATCGGGGCGCGTCTTGCCGGTGATGATGTCCATCATCGTGGTCTTGCCCGCGCCATTGGGGCCGATGATGCAACGCAACTCGCCGGGCGCAATGTCCAGCGACAAACCATTGATCGCTTTGAAGCCATCAAAGCTCACGCTCACGTCTTCCAGGTACAAGATGCGGCCGTGCGTGACATCGACCTCGCCGGCCTGATGCACCCGCCCGAAGCCTGCGGCGCGGCCGCCCGACTCGGTGTTGTGTTGTGTGTTTTGCAGCGCAGCCATGCGGGCTTGCACCCGTTGCGCGCCTTGTTCGAGCAGATCGGGCGTCATGCGGCAGTGCTCCCACCTTGTTTGATTTTTTTAGCCAGACCGACAATGCCGTCCGGCAAAAAGAGCGTCACACCAATGAAGAGGGCGCCTAAGAAATACAACCAGAACTCGGGGTAAGCCACGGTGAGCCAGCTCTTGGCGCCGTTGACCACCAGCGCGCCCACGATCGGGCCGATCAAAGTCGCGCGCCCGCCCACCGCTGCCCAGATGGCCATCTCGATGGAGTTGGCCGGGCTCATCTCGCCGGGGTTGATGATGCCCACTTGCGGCACATACAAGGCGCCGGCAATGCCGCACATGATGGCCGAGATCGTCCAGATGGTGAGCTTGTAGCCCACCGGCGAATAGCCCGAGAACATGACACGGCTCTCGGCATCGCGGATGGCTTGCAACACCCGCCCGAACTTGCTGGCCACCAGCCAACGGGCCATCAGAAAAAACAGCAACAGCGTGAGCCCGGTGATGACGAACAGCGTCATGCGCATGGTGGGCGTGGCAATCGGAATATCCAGAATTCGCTTGAAATCGGTGAAGCCGTTGTTGCCGCCAAAGCCGGTTTCATTGCGAAAGAACAGCAGCATGGCCGCAAAGGTCATGGCCTGGGTGATGATGGAGAAGTACACGCCCTTGATGCGCGAGCGGAAGGCGAAGAAGCCAAACACAAACGCCACCAGACCCGGCACCGCCACAATCAAAAACAGCGTGGCGATGAAGCTGTCGCTGAAGGTCCAGTGCCAGGGCAAGGTCTTCCAGTCCAGGAACACCATGAAGTCGGGCAGGTTGCTTTTGTAGTTTCCATCCAGCCCGATCTGGCGCATCAGGTACATGCCCATGGCATAACCACCCAGCGCAAAAAACAAGCCGTGGCCCAAGCTCAGGATGCCGGTGTAACCCCAGATCAAGTCCATGGCCAGCGCGCAGATGGCGTAACACATGATGCGCGCACACAGCGCCACCGCATAGTCACTCATGTGCAGGACACTGCCCGCCGGCACCACCAGGTTCAGCAGCGGCGCCACCCCGCACACCACCAGCAAAGCCAGCACAAACGCCGTCCAGCCGGTGCGGGACAACACAGATTTTTTAGCCATTAAACGGAGTTCGGTATTCATACTTCCCGTCCTTTCATGGCGAAGATGCCTTGAGGACGTTTCTGGATAAAGATGATGATAAAAACCAGCACCGCGATCTTGGCCAGTACGGCGCCGGTCAGGCCTTCAAGCAATTTGTTGAGCAGGCCCAGGCCGAGTGCCGCATACACCGTGCCGGCCAGTTGACCCACGCCGCCGAGCACCACCACCATGAAGGCGTCCACGATGTAGCCTTGGCCGAGGTCAGGACCCACATTGCCAATCTGGCTCAGCGCGCAACCCGCCAGGCCGGCAATGCCCGAGCCCAGCGCAAAAGCATAGGTATCCACCCTTGCGGTGTTCACGCCCATGCACGAGGCAATCGGGCGGTTCTGCGTGACGCCGCGCACAAACAAGCCCAGGCGCGTTCGCGAGATCAGCCAGGCCACTGCGAACAAAACCGCCAAGGCAAAGCCAATGATGACCAGCCGGTTAAAGGGCAACGACAGGTTGCCCAGCACTTGCACACCGCCGCTCATCCAGCGCGGGTTTTCAACGCCCACGTTTTGCGCACCAAACACGCTGCGCACCAGCTGCATGAGCATCAGGCTGATGCCCCAGGTGGCCAGCAGCGTCTCCAGCGGACGGCCGTAGAGGAAACGGATCACCCCACGCTCCAGCGCCGCGCCCATCAGCGCCGACGCCAAAAACGCCACCGGCACTGCGACCAGCAAATACCAGTCAAAAGCACCGGGGAAATAGGTGTGGAACACGCCCTGCACCACATAGGTCGCGTAGGCGCCGATCATCATCAGCTCACCGTGCGCCATGTTGATCACGCCCATCAAACCATAGGTGATGGCCAGGCCCAGTGCTACCAGCAACAGGATGGAGCCCAGACTCAGGCCGCTGAAGATGGCGCCCAGCCGGTCACCCCAGGCCAGGGCGGACTCGACTTTTTTGAGGGCGGCTGACAAGGCAGCTTTCACTTCTGCATCGGTCTCGATGGCCAGGCGTTCCAGCAACAAGGTCTTGGTGCTGGCTTGCGTGCTGCCCATGAGCACCCCACTGGCTTGCAGACGCAGCGCCTTGTCGTCGCTGGCCAGCAAAATGGCCGCGCGCACCAGGGCCAGTTCGGTTTTGATGGTCTCGTTGGTCTCAGCGGCCAGCGCTTTGTCGATCAAGGGCAGACGGCTGGCGTCCACCTCGGTTTGCAAGGTTTTGACTGCCTCACGGCGGGTCTTGTCGTCTTTGGAGAAGAGGCGCAGCATGGCCAGTGCGTTGTCGATCTCCGAGCGCATGCGGTTGTTGCTCACCACATCATCCGCACCTTCGGGCAGCGCCACGGCAGCGCCGGTCACGGGGTCGCTCACTTGATCGCCCTGCACCATCACCACGGTGTTGCCGCCGACTTTCACGGCGTCTTGCGACAAGGCTTGCAAAAACACCATCAGCCGTTCATCGGCGTTGGGCAAGGCTTTGTTCAAGGCTTCCAGGCGGGCATCGGTCTCGCCGATGGCGATCCCCTGCACCTCTGCAGGGGTTAGCGCTTGGGCCGACAAGACCAGGCCTGTGGCCAGCGCGATCAGAATTTTTTTCATCAGCATAAAAGAACCTGTAGGGTGGGCAGGGGAGACTTCAACAAAACCATGCCCACGCTGCAGCGCCCTTACGGTCGCCACAATCTCGCTTGAAGCTGCCAAGTCAGACCGAAGTCTGACTTGGCAGTTGCTTGGGAAGAATTACTTCTTCACAGGCTCATCAGGCTTGGAGGCATTGCCTTCAATGAAGGGGCTCCAGGGTTTGGCCTTGACCGGACCCGGGGTTTTCCAAACCACATTGAACTGGCCATCGGCCTTGACTTCACCGATGAACACCGACTTGTGCAGGTGGTGGTTCTTCTCGTCCATTTTAGAGACGATGCCGCTCGGTGCGGTGAAGGTCTGACCGGCCATTGCGGCGATCACTTTGTCGGTGTCGGTGGACTTGGCTTTTTCAACCGCTTGCTTCCACATGTTGATGCCGATGTAGGTGGCTTCCATCGGGTCATTGGTCAAAGGCTTGTCAGCACCGGGCAGCTTTTTAGCTTTGGCGTAAGCGGACCACTTCTTGATGAACTCGGTGTTGGCCGGGCTCTTGATCGACATGAAGTAGTTCCAGGCGGCCAGGTGACCCACCAGCGGCTTGGTGTCCACGCCGCGCAGTTCTTCCTCACCCACCGAGAAGG
>CANGMW010000145.1 GCA_947454695.1 Comamonadaceae bacterium
ACCCGCCGTGTTGGCCATGCAGCCGCAGGCGCAACTCATCAGCTCAATAGAAGACAGTCATCCCTTGCAAGCCCAGCGCCCGGCACAGCGTTGCCTGGCAGGCCAGCACTGGGTGTGGGATGGCGTGCACTTTGAGGTGCTGCACCCCCGGGCAGAACACTACGACGCAGGCCAGAAATCCAACGCCATGTCCTGTGTGCTGCGTGTGCGCAATGGCCGCAGCACGGTGTTGCTGGTTGGTGACATTGAACGCCCCCAAGAGGCGCAGTTGCTGGCAGCCGATGCGCCCTTGAAAGCCGACGTGCTGCTGGTGCCCCACCACGGCAGCAAAACCTCCAGCAGCCCGCCGTTTGTGGACGCGGTGTCGCCAACCCTGGCGCTGGTGCAAGCGGGTTACCGCAACCGATTCGGCCATCCGGCGCCTGTGGTGTTGGAGCGCTACGCCGAGCGCGGCATCCGCGTGGTGGATTCAGCGCACTGCGGTGCGGCGCATTGGCAATCAATGGCGCCGGATCGGGTGAGTTGCCAGCGGGAGTCGGGCCAGCGTTATTGGCAGCATCGCTTGAATAATGCCATCTCAACCCATGCCCATTCCGAATGACGCAGGCAGCCAATCCACTAGGCGCTCCGTGCGTTTCAGCTGATGAGCGCATCCAATCGTTTACCAATTAGTTTGGCGTCATTGGGTGTTAACGGATTAATTTTGAGGTGCTGTCGCAATACTTCCTGGTGTGCCTTCAGTTCTTCTGTCTTTTGCTGTTCGGACAGCGACTCACCCATGCCGATCAGCGCGTAGGTTTTGAACTTGGGATCGCTCAAGAATTGACGGTAAAGGCTCTCAGCGTACACAAACATTTTTTGCTGTCTGAGGGCATCGGCATAAGTTAGGTTCAGCAGTGGGTGCTTGTTGAATTGACTCGCACCTGTTCGCAAGGCCTCTAAGGCTAGGGGCATATCGGATTTGGCCAGGAAAAAGCGGCCGACACTTAAGTAGGGACCCGGCACTTCGGGGCGCAGCGCCAGTACTTTGCGGTACGATTTTTCTGCTTCATCGGCTTGTTTGAGACCTTGCAAAGACTGAGCGCGCGACAGATACCCCCACCATTTGTCGGGAGCACGACGAATTTGTTCGTCTGACAAGCGAAGGCTTTCAGAAAAATCTCCTTTTTCACGTGCGATCCAGCTCTTGGCGGACAGCAAGGGTACAAAGTCAGGATCACTGAGAGTCAGTCGATCAATATCCTTTTGCGCTTCATCCAGGCGCTTGTTCGTGATGTGTATGTAAGCCCTGAGATTGAGCGAGTATTTGTCGTCAGCCAAGTTGGCATTGCTCAGTACGATATCGATCATTCGAAGGGCATTGACCTCATCACCACTTGACCAATAGGTTGCCGCGGCAATATGCGGATCGGTCGACTCCAGCAGTTTCATGGAGGTTCGGTGGATCACATCCTCAACTGACCCGCGCACCTTTTCATCCACCAAAACGTGGTTCTCCGGCGTTTTGCGGATCTTGATGTGGTATTCGATGCCATCCGCTTCCTTGCGAGCAGTGATTTCGCCACCGACCTTGGCCGTCACCATGCCCAGGGAGTCACGGATATAGGATTGAACCGCTTTGACATCAACCCCCGTACCGGCAAGTTGCAGATTGCTGGTTGGCATCTGTTGATTACCCGCACCAAAAAAAGATACCCGCTCCTTGGCAGAGGCGTTGGAATTTTGGTACTTTTTGATTTCATCCAAGATGCGTAGCGTGGTGATGTCCGACTTGTAGCCTTGCTCTTCAAAGGCTGAAGGCACCTTGATCTCCTCAACCGACAGTTCGTCAGAACTGACGCCGTTGTAAACGCCAATACCTGTCACGCCAATACCAAACACGGAAGCCAAGGCGACGATGCCGTTCTTGATGCTGGCCATGAGGTCGTTGAACTTTTGGGTCCAAGTCGATGAGATGTCCATAGTTGTCCTGTTCAGTGGGTATTTCTGCTTGAGTTATCGGTAGAAATCACAAATCGATATGATTGATCATATAGAGTTAATTAATGAAAGCTTCTTATGAAATTCTGGCTTGCTGGCATCTCGTTCCTCATCACGTGCTTGTCGGCAACGTGGGCGCAGCCGATCCCTTCGCATGCGCAAGGCTTGCAAGAAGACTTGGTGGAAGTTCAGATTGACGGCGGCACACAACGTGCTGTGATCTCGCGGCGCGAGGGTACACCTGGTGGATCGAAATTGGTGGTGCTGCTTCCCGGATACCCCTCGGTTGTTCGCCCGGAGATGGGGAACGGGGTCATGATGAACAGCCCCTTACTGGGCAACTTTTTGGTTCGCGCCAGGCGGCAACTCGTCACCGATCAAGTCATGACTTTGTTGGTGGATTGTCATAGCCAGATTGGGGATGTATGTAAGCCCGACTATCAAGGTTCACCAGAGCGGTACAAGCATGTGAAGGCTGTGATTGATGCCGCCAAGGCCAAGTTTCCGCAGCTCAAGCAGGTATATCTCCTCTCCACCAGTGCGGGCTCCATTTCTTCCGCATTCGTTGCCCTTTATGGCCAAGCAGAATTTGCTGGTGTCATCCACACAGCCTCTATCGATCCTACGGCCCCTAGGTCTTACACCCAACTCAATAACTTTGACTACGCTGCGATCAAAATCCCCCAGGCATTCATTCATCACGTAGAAGACCCGTGCCCCATCACGCAATACGGCTACATCCGAGCCGTTTCTGAAAAATACAAAGTGCCACTCGTGTCGGTTTCTGGCGGCAGCGATTTTCGCGGACCTCCTTGCATGGCGTTCACCCAGCATGGCTTCAAGGGCAAGGAAGTGCCGGTGATGAATCAGGTGCTCAAAATGCTCGACACCTTGCCTTGGGTGTCCGAGGACATCTGACGCTCTGGGAAAAATCCAGAGCCCTGTGGTCTTTTTTTGTATTTCCGGCGAAGTGCAGCAGCTTTATGCCAGTGGGCCGTTCGCAAAAAAGTGTTTAGTCCCCTGGTTCGGTCTTAACTTTCGACATTTTTCCGAGAAATTTCTTGAACTCTTCGGCCTGCGATTTTGAGTAATCTAAGGTGTATGTACGAAGCGCTTTGGGTAAAAATTGAAGCTCACTCATGGGGACGGCGATGGCGTGCCAAGGCAGCCGAATGTCAGGTCGATTCGACAAAATAGTCCCATCAAAGCCGGCGAAAATAAATTGAGGGTGGTTGCCCGCCGGATTGACATCCTGCAATTTAATTTGTTTGTCGACTACCCAGCCGATCAAATCATGTCTGACAAAGAGCAAATTGCATTGCGTGGCTTCAACCAGTTCATAGCCTTTCGAATTAGCTAGACGAACCAGTGCTGATGCGCTCGATCCTTGCTTAACGGAAAAGTCTTTCGGCTGAACAAAGTCAAGGATATTGGGAATGGTGGGGTTGAATTCAATGCAAATGATTTTGGGTTTGTAGGCCTTGAAGCTCTCCAGCACGTAATAGTCCATACCGTCGATGTCGACAGACAAAAAGTCAAAGTCCTGGGGTATGGGTGTTTTTGCAAGTAGGTTTTCAAGGGTTTTTTCACCCTCGATGGAAACAAATTCGCAAAGTTTATGGACGATTGCTTGAGGGAAGTTGGCTTCAAGCTGTGTGATCTTTTCGGTGTTCCCCTCGATCAGCACTGCACTGTAGTTCTCTTCTCGTATCAATCTGCACGTGTTCGATAAGTAAACGCCATCCCAGGCACCAAACTCAACGCACCAGTTGTTGAGAGCGTGTTTTTTCGAAATTCTCGAAAGGATTTCTTGTATCAACCCGTCCTCTCCGTTTTGAGAGTAGACATTTTTTAGAAAAGACTTTAAGGGTATCAAGAAGGCATTCCTTTGAATGAGGTTTTACTCAAGATATTGAGAGCAACTTGTTTGTAGTTCATCTTGAAACGTGACCGTCCAAGTAATTCAATAGATTTATTTCGGCGGTATCGATTTGAGACGCGTCATCGTGACCTTCTATTTCGCCGGTGCCAGATTTGTAGGGTGCTGTCTAGCATCGTCCAACTCTGCTGCGTTTCATTTGTTTAAGTTAAGGAGCGGCACCACGCCTTCTGAGCAAATACGGCAAGGGCCAAAAGTTCATTTTTTCTCTACATTCCTTCATGCCTTCTGGTGATTTCAGGTAGTCCAGTCCTGCTCTGAACTCTTCTCGCGTCTTGACGTTTTCTGGAGTTGTCTTTTTGGCGGCCAGGTAATGGAATTCGTATTGCGACCTGAAGTTGACCGTTCGTTGTGCTGTAGATTTGATGGTGATTTTTTGCGATTTGATGTAGCTCAAAAAAACCCTGTCGCACAGAGGCCCCAATGACTTGGGCATCTTCAGCCATAGGTCGGTCAAATGGAAGGCGGATGAATGGATCAAATAGCAGCTCGTGTCGACGTGCATCAAGCTTTCCTCATCCAGCTCGGATACGTTCAAGGGCGAGTCATCAAGGGCGAAAAAATTTCTGAACGATGTGCAAACGGGTGCTTGGGTTTGTTCGTACAAGTTCACCAACGATTGAATGTGCCCGGGTTCAAACCAGTTGTCAGCGTCCAGATATGAAATGAAGTCATACCCTTTCACTCTCGCCCGGTTGGTGCCTATGCCTCTGGGGGTGTTGCCGTTATCTGCGTGGGAGTTGGTAAGAACAATGTGCTGTGCATTCCATTTTGCGATGTCCTCTTGGGGGTGCCCATCGGCAATCAAAATGTGATCGCAGGCCAGACTCTGACCCAGAACACTGTCGTGGGTTTGACGGAGCATGGGTAGCGGCTCCTTGTAATAGGGCGTGATGACGGCGATTTTGTACATGCGATGTTTTTTACCAAGCTGTGTTGTCCCGATTTTCACTCGTCTAGTTGATGAGTTTTTCTCACCGCCCGCCCCAACTCAATCACCGCCAGCGCGTAATAGCTGCTCCAGTTGTAGCGTGTCACCACATAAAAGTTTTCGGTGCCAGCCACGTAGCTCGGTTCGTTATCGCCGTTTTTCAACTCCACCAGCGCCAGCGGGCCGGCGTGCTGTCGGGCGGTGTCTTCAAGCAGTACGCCTTTGAAGCGGAAAGTCTCCACAGGGAAGGTGGGCAGGATGTCGGGGGCCAGCAGGGCGTCGAGCTCGATCATCTCGGGGTCAAAGCGCACCGGGTAGTGGGTGGGCATGCCGGGGCGCCAGTTGTAGTTCTTGAAATAATTAGCCACCGAGCCGATGGCATCGGCCGGACTTTTGAACAGGTCGATGTGGCCATCGCCGTCAAAGTCGACCGCATGCCGTGCCCAACTTGAAGGCATGAACTGTGGCAAGCCCAGCGCCCCCGCGAAGCTACCCCGCACAGTGAGGGGGTCTATGCCGTTGAGTTTTTTGAAGCTGAGCAGGTAGCCCAGTTCCGTTTTGAAAAATGCGCTGCGTGCGGCGGCCTTGGGGTGGTTGGCCGGGAAATCAAAGGCCAGTGTGGCCAGCGCGTCAAGCGCCCGGTAGTTGCCCATCTGTTGGCCGTACAAAGTCTCCACGCCCAAAATGCCCACGATGATGTCGGGTGGCACACCGTATTGGCTTTGCGCCCGCTCTAAGGTGGCTTGATTTTTTTTCCAGAACTTGATGCCGGCGTTCACCCGCACCGGGTCAACCATACGGTTTTTGTATTGCTGCCAGTTGCGCGAGACGCTGACCTGCGAGGGGCTCATGAAGCGCGCCACCTCGGGCAGCAAGTGCGCGCCGCCAATGGCGCGTCTTACCCACTGGCTGTCCAGACCGTGTTCGCGTGCGATGTGCTCAGCCGCCTCCAAAGCGTCAGGCCTGCTTGCATAAGCCGGGCCTGTGCGTGTCGTGCTCGCGTCAAGTCCGGCTCGCTGGTGCGAAGGGGCGCCGGCTCGGGTGTCCGCACACAGGAGGCTCAGACACACGGCCATGCCGGCAAGCAAAACGCGCGTGTTAAGCTGATTGCCCAGTGGTAAAAGCTTGTGTGGTGCTGACATGGCACAACATTAACCGAATTTCAAGCCGGGATTGCAACGTGAATAAAACTGGTTACTACACCCACCGCGATTGCCGTTTGCATGAGATGGGCCCGGGCCACCCGGAATGCCCCGAGCGGCTCGATGCGATTGAAGACCGTTTGCTCATCACCGGTGTGGGCGACGCGCTGCACCGCATGGAGGTGCCCCCGGCGTCTATTGACGACATCGAACTCGCGCACGGCCGCATGCATGTGGCCGCCTTGCGCGGACTCACCGACACCTTGCGCGAAGACGTACAGGCAGGCGGCCCGACGCATGTGCAGATCGATCCCGACACCTCGCTCAATGTGCACACCTGGAACGCTATTCTGCGCGGCGCAGGCGCTACGCTGGCCGCCACCGATGCGGTGATTGCGGGCGAATTAGAAAACGCCTTCTGCGCCATTCGTCCGCCGGGCCACCACGCCTGCCGCGACAAAGCCATGGGCTTTTGTTTTGTCAACAACGTGGCGATGGCTGCCAAGTACGCGCTGGAGCGGCACG
>CANGMW010000146.1 GCA_947454695.1 Comamonadaceae bacterium
CCACCCAGCCGCGTTGCACCAAGACTGACAAATGACTGCCTTGCAGCTGTAAGGGCGTCACGACATAAAAGCCGACCTTGGCATTCATTGGTCGGTTGTCCAGAAATACTGTTTTGTCCGCCAGCCATTGGCCAGTCAGCGTGATGCGCCGGTTGATCAAGCTGCGCGGGTCCAGCGGGCCTAGCAAAGTCGCACCATCGAGCTCTGGCAGTTGCGTTTGAGAAGCCACGCTGGCTTGCAACGCTTCTTTCTGTGCAGCACGTGCGAGCTGCCAAGTCCCGAGTGAGGCAGTCACACCCGCCGCCAGCAACGCCAGCGCCGTGATCATCCAAAATCGGGTTCTTTCACTCACGCGATAATCCTTCTATGACGTATTTCATTGCCCTGGCCTTTTTGGCCATCCTCGCCAGCCTAGGTGCCGCCCTGTTTTTCATGATGAAAGATGGTCGTGACGGCAAAGCCAAAACCAGCAACATGGCACGCGCGCTGGCTTTGCGCGTGGGCTTGTCCATTGCCGTCTTCCTGTGCATCCTGATCGCCTGGAAGCTGGGCTACGTTCAGCCAACAGGCATCACTGCCGGCCGCTGATCTTGGCAAGCCTATAAAAACAAAAGCCGCAACTGCGGCTTTTGTTGTGTCATGCCGCACGAACCCGCGCGGACCGTCTCACATCACATCCAATAAACCAGAATGTAAAGACCGAGCCAGACAACGTCCACGAAGTGCCAGTACCAGGCGGCACCCTCAAAACCAAAATGTTTCTCGGCAGTGAAATGGCCCTTTTGCAAACGCAAGGTCATGAAAAACAACATGAGCATGCCAACAAACACGTGGAAACCGTGGAAGCCCGTGAGCATGAAGAAGGTCGAGCCATAGGCACCTGACGACAGCTTCAGGTTCATCTCGTGGTAGGCATGGTAGTACTCATAGCCTTGCACGAACAAGAACACCAGGCCCAAAAGCACGGTGGCCCACATGAATGCGATGGTCTTGCTGCGATGACCTTCACGCAAGGCATGGTGGGCCACGGTCAGGGTCACGCCAGAGCTCAGCAGCAGCGCGGTGTTGATCGTGGGCAACCAGAACGGGGTCATGGTCTGGAAGGGCTCAATGATGCCGGCCGGCGAAGCCGTAGCGCCCGCAGCCAACGTGGGCCACACGGCTTTGAAGCCCGGCCACAGCAAGGAATTGTCCAAGCTGCCAAGAGCTGGCACCGAGTGCGTTCGCATCCACCACAAAGCAGTGAAAAAGGCGCCGAAGAACATCACTTCGGAAAAGATGAACCAGGTCATGCTCCAGCGGAAGGACAGATCAATCTTGTGACCGTATTGGCCGCCTTCGCTCTCAGAGATGGCATCACTGAACCACTGGTACAGAACGCCCAGCCACCACAGCAGGCCAAACAGCACCAGGTACTTGCCCCAGCCAGCGCCATTGATCCACTGGCCAGCGCCAAAGAACAAGAAGAACAAACCCAGGGCGGCCATCGCCGGGTGGCGGGAGGGACCTGGCACGAAGTAATACGGGGTTGTGCCGTGCGTTGCTGAACTCATTTTTGCTCCATTCCTTCCGGTACTCTTCAATCTAATCTAGCGATCAGGTCGGCTTATTTCGCCACCACCCAATTCACCAAGGCTATCAAACTCACTACAAAAAGCAGGGCCCCCACCAGTCCCACCACAATGATGTGGAACAAGCTGAGGTGCGCTGCGTCGTTATGAAACTCGCTGTTTTTGCGAATTCCCAAAAAAGACCAAGCCACGGCCTTCACGGTACGGGCGAGGGAGGGTTTGCGGACTTCGGAGGGCGACGGTGTTGTCATACGCCTACCCCCGTGGCTGATTTGTCAGCGCGCACCGTGGTCAGCGGGGCGGGCGGTGTTTTGCTGCCCACTTCAAAGAAGGTGTAGGACAAGGTGATGGTCGTCACGTCCTTGGACAGCTTGGGATCGATCACGAATGCCACCGGCCAGCTTTTCTTTTCGCCCGGCTCCAGGGTGTACTGGTTAAAGCAGAAACATTCGAGCTTATTGAAATGGGCTGAAGCTTGGCGAGGGGCGTAACTGGGAATCGCTTGCGCCGACATGCGGTGGTCCTGCACGTTCTGGAATTCGTACATCACGGTCGTGAGTTCACCGGGATGTACTTGCACAGAACTCTGGGCCGGCTTGAAGCTCCAGGGGCCACGTGCGTTGGCATCAAACTCCACCGTGATGGTGCGTTTGAAATCCACCTGTGTGTTAGCCGGCGTGGCGTTGCTCACACCGGGCAAATTGCGTTCACCCAAGGCCAAAATGTTGATGCCCGTCATCTCACAAATGGTCTTGTACAGAGGCACCAAGGCGTAGCCGAAGGCAAACATGCCCAGCGTGACGACGGCCAGCTTGCCCACCATCTTGGAGTTTTCGCGCTGCAAGCTCATGCGTGGCTCGACTATTTGCTCAACAAAGCCATCTTGACCATGAAGCCAAAGAAGAACACGAGCACCACCGACAACAAAATCAAGCCGGTCTTGCGGTTGTTCTTTTTTTGGTCTTCGGTGCTCATGGCTTGTCCAAGACTATGCGCGTTCAGCCGATAACACGGGTGGCCGTGGCATCCAGCTTGGGCGGTGTTTCAAAGGTGTGGAACGGTGCGGGCGAGGGCACTTCCCACTCCAGGCCTTCAGCAGCTTCCCAGGGTTTCTGAGCGGCTTTCACGCCATGTCCACGCATGGTGGGCAACACGACGAAGAAGAAGAAGTACACCTGGGCAAAACCGAAGAAGAACGCGCCCACCGAAGCGATGGCGTTGAAGTCGGCAAACTGCATCGGGTAGTCGGCATAACGACGTGGCATGCCGGCCAGACCCAGGAAGTGCATGGGGAAGAAGGTGACGTTGAAAGAAATCAGCGACCACCAGAAGTGGATTTTGCCGCGGGTTTCGTTGTACATCACACCGGTCCACTTCGGGCTCCAGTAGTAGTAGCCTGCAAACATGCTGAACAGAGAACCGGCCACCAGCACATAGTGAAAATGCGCCACGATGTAGTAGGTGTCCTGAATCTGGATGTCGATCGGGGCCACTGCCGGGATCAGGCCAGTGAAGCCGCCCATGGTGAACACGAAGATGAAGCCGATGGCAAACAGCATGGGCGTTTCAAATGTCATGGAGCCGCGCCACATGGTGGCCAGCCAGTTGAAGATCTTCACAGCGGTCGGCACGGCAATCAGCATCGTGGCGTACATGAAGAACAGCTGACCCGTCACCGGCATGCCGGTGGTGAACATGTGGTGTGCCCAGACGATGAAGCTCAAAATAGCGATTGACGAGGTGGCATACACCATGGAGGCATAACCAAACAATTTTTTGCGCGAGAAAGTCGGCACGATCTGGCTGATGATGCCGAAGGCCGGCAAGATCATGATGTACACCTCGGGGTGACCGAAGAACCAGAAAATGTGCTGGAACATCACCGGGTCGCCGCCGCCGGCGGGGTTGAAGAAGGTGGTGCCGAAATGGCGATCAGTCAGCGTCATGGTGATGGCGCCTGCCAGCACCGGCATCACTGCGATCAACAGGTAGGCGGTGATCAGCCAGGTCCAGGTGAACATGGGCATCTTCATCAGCGTCATGCCAGGCGCGCGCATGTTCAGGATGGTCACGATGATGTTGATTGAGCCCATGATGGAGCTCGCACCCAGGATGTGCAGGGCAAAAATACCCGCATCCATCGAGGGGCCCATCTGCAGGGTCAACGGTGCATAGAAGGTCCAGCCAGCTGCCGGCGCGCCGCCGGGCATGAAGAAGGAACTCACCACCATCACCGCAGCCGGAATCATCAGCCAGAAGCTGAAGTTGTTCATACGGGCAAAGGCCATGTCGGAGGCGCCGATTTGCAAAGGAATCATCCAGTTCGCAAAGCCCACGAAGGCCGGCATGATGGCGCCGAACACCATGATCACCCCGTGCATGGTGGTGAACTGGTTAAACAACTCGGGGTTAACCAACTGCAAGCCGGGCTGGAACAGCTCAGCGCGGATCAGCAGCGCCAAAACGCCGCCGATCATCAGCATGGTGAACGCAAACAGCAGGTACAGGGTACCGATGTCTTTGTGGTTGGTTGCAAACACCCAACGACGCCAGCCCGTAGGCGCGTGGTGGTGGTCGTCATGGGCATGATCGTGATGGTCTAGAACGGCGCTCATCCTGATTTCCTTCTCAATACTGGGTATGCGTTGACAACAATTTACTTGCGGGCCGCCAGAACGTCAGCCGGCTGAACCAGCTGCCCCGTCTTGTTGGACCAGTTGTTTTTGGTGTAGGTGATGACGGCAGCGATGTCGGTGTCGCTCAGTTGTTTCCAGGCCGGCATGGCGTTGTTTTGACCATTGAGCAAGACATTGATCTGCTTGGTCTTGTCAGCATTGAGCACCACTGCCGAGCCGTCCAGCGGCTTGATGGGGCCAGCGCCCTTCCCGTTGGCCTGGTGGCAAACTGCGCAGTTGGCGGCGTACACTTTTTCACCGCGCTTGCTGATGTCTTCCAAGGTCCAGACCTTGCTCGGGTCATCGAGTTTGGCGGCCAATTTTTTCTGCTCGACAGCCACCCATTTGCTGTAGTCCTCGGCGGACACCACTTTCACGTGGATGGGCATATAGGCGTGTTCCTTGCCGCACAGTTCGGCGCACTGACCGTGGTAGTCACCGATTTTTTCGGCGCGGAACCAGGTGTCGCGAACGAAGCCGGGAATCGCATCCTGCTTGATACCGAATGAGGGCACCATGAAGGCGTGAATCACGTCGTTGGAGGTGGTGATGATGCGGATCTTGCGGTCCACCGGCACCACCAGGGGGTTGTCCACTTTGAGCAAGTAGTCATCGGTCGGCTCAGGCTTGCCCGAGTTGGACATTTCGCGCTGGACAGGATCCAAGGTAGACAAGAAGCCAATGCCCTCACCTTCGCCTTTGATGTAGTCATAGCCCCATTTCCACTGGTAACCCGTGGCTTTGATGGTGATGTCGGCGTTGCTGGTGTCCTTCATAGCCACCACCATTTTGGTGGCCGGCAGGGCCATCAAAATCACGATGATGAAAGGCACGATGGTCCAGATAACTTCCACCGTAGCGGATTCATGGAAGGTCGCCGCTTTGTGGCCCACCGACTTGCGGTGCTTCCAGATGGAATAGAACATCACGCTGAACACGGCCACGAAAATCACAGCACACAAAATCAGCATGAACCAATGCAGCCAAGCCACGCCTTCGGCGATTTTGGTGACGGGGGGATGCAAATTGAGTTGACGGACCGCTGGGCCGCCAGGCAGGTCGTTCACTGCAAACGCAGCGGTGAAGGCCACGCTACCCGCCCACGCACTTGCTGCGAGCAGCAGTGAAGCCAATGTCTTAAAAATGTTCTTCATCATGTTCACTTCTTCATTGCCTCGTTAATTCATGACTGTCAGCACTTACCAGCAAGCCTGGGCCCACCCGAGGTGATCAAACTACACCCACACTCGAGCAGCAAAAAATGTTGGGAATCCATTGTCAGCAACCGGCGATTGTAGCCCACAGAACAGGGTCGACCGCGGGTTTACCCCTTCAGGGAAAGGGTCTGTGGCTTTTACCCGCTGCAAGGGCTTGCCTCATCTCATCCAAAGACACCACAGTTTGCGGCGCAACCCCCAAACGGGGCGCTGGTTTGAAAGCGTGTCCGTAGACAATTTCGAAGCTCAAACACAGCTGCCCGCCCTCGCTGTCCCTGCGCAACCGCTCGTGCAGGGCCTGCTTCAAACGCGCCAGCCAGCCTTTGCCGCGCAGCCCGGCAAAGCGGCCGACATGCAAATTGCGGCCAAGCTCGCGCAATTCTTGCAACAGGCGCTGCGGCGTTTGAAAGCTCAGGGTGATGCGCTCCATGTCCATTACCGGCTCGGCAAAACCCGCTTGCACCAGCATGTCACCCCAGTCGTGCATGTCGGTGAATTCGTGGGCGGGCTCAGGCCAGCCCATCTCCTGGTACAGACCCCGCAGTTCGCGCAAAGTGTCCGGACCAAAGCAGGAAAACATCAAAAAACCGTCCACGGCCAACAACTTGTGCCACTGTGCAATCCATTCGCCGGGCTGGGCTGACATGTGCAACGCCATATTGGCCCACACCATGTCCACCCCGGCTGATGCCCCTGCGATGGGGGGGCGGCTCCAAGTGAGCCAGCGCGCCGGATGCCACCAGGGCTTGTTCACCCGCTTCATGTGGATGCTGCCGGTGACGGGATGGGTCGTCACGACATATTCAGTCGCCTTGGGGTAACGCGAGCGCAACAAGTGATGCACGGGCTGGTCACTGCTGTCTCTGCTGTCTCTGCTGTTACTGGCCCAACGCGCAAAACTGGCCGGCTGGCGGGTGATCCAAGACAGGCGCTCTTGCATGCGGCGTTCCACCTCATCATGCAGCCACACCGATTCGGTCTTTCGCAAATGC
>CANGMW010000147.1 GCA_947454695.1 Comamonadaceae bacterium
AAAACCGCGCTGGCGGGCCTCGTGGCGTTTTGTCGACAGCACGACATGGCGCAGATTGATTGCCAGCAAAACACCCAGCATCTGGCCTCGCTGGGTGCGCGTGAAGTGCCGCGTGAACAGTTCTTGCAAGCCATCGCGCAGGCCCAGAAAAGGCCAGCGCCGCATTGGAAATTTGAGCCGATATACTGGCAAAACATCCTGCCCGAACCCAGCACATCAAGTTGACGAACCTTACGGAACTTCCACTCCAGCGCCTGCAGTTTTATTCAACGGCGCCCTACCCCTGCAGCTACTTGAGTCATCGGCAGGCGCGCTCCCAAGTGGCCACGCCCAGCCACCTTATCAACAACGTCACGTACTCAGAACTGGTCACCCAAGGCTTTAGGCGCAGCGGGGTCTTCACCTACCGGCCGCACTGCGACGGCTGTCAGGCCTGTTTGCCGTTGCGTGTTGTGGTCAACAAATTTGCGCCTACCCGCAGTCAACGCCGTGCTTGGAAACAGCACCAAAGCCTTCAAACAAGGGTTTTAAAGCTGTGTTTCCAGCCGGAGCACTACGACTTGTACTTGCGCTACCAAAACAGCAAGCACGCGGGTGGCGGCATGGACCAAGACAGCATTGACCAGTACAACCAGTTTCTCTTGCAAAGCCGGGTGAATTCGCGCTTGGTGGAGTTCCGAGATCCCAGCCCGGACGGCGAACCCGGTGCCTTGCGCATGGTGTCCATCTTGGATGTTCTGGACGATGGTCTGTCGGCCGTCTACACGTTTTATGACCCTGATCCTCGCGCCAGTCTGGGCACCTACAACGTGTTGTGGCAAATCGAACAGGCGCGCTTGCTGGGGCTGCCTCACCTCTACCTGGGCTACTGGATCGAAGGCAGTCCAAAGATGAATTACAAAGCTCGGTTTGTTCCGCATCAAGTCTTGCACGACGACGTTTGGCAGTAAGACCTGCCGCCTGCTTGCGCTGCCAAAGGGGACCCGCATCTCATGGCGCATGATTTATCATTTCACATGGTAAGATGAATGCAGGATACCGGAGAAGTTCATGAAGAAAAAAGACCCTGATGTCGCGGCAACGCCTACTGTGCAGGTCATTGAGCGGATGTTCACCCTGATCGATGTGCTGGCCTCCAAAGAGGAGGCTATTTCGCTTAAAGAAATCAGCGAAAAAACAGGATTGCACCCCTCCACCACACACCGAATCCTGAATGATTTGGCCACCGGGCGATTTGTCGATCGCCCGCAACCCGGAACCTACCGGCTGGGCATGCGGCTCTTGGAATTGGGCAATCTGGTCAAGGCAAGACTCAACGTGCGAGATGCGGCCATTGCCCCCATGCGCGAACTGCACCGCCTGATTCAACAGCCTGTGAACCTGAGCATGCGACAAGGCGATGAGATCGTTTATATCGAGCGCACGTACAGCGAACGCTCGGGCATGCAAGTGGTGCGCGCCATTGGTGGACGCGCGCCATTGCACCTCACTTCTGTAGGCAAGCTTTTCCTCTCCGATGATGACCCCCAGCGCGTGCGCGCCTATGCAGCACGCACCGGCTTGAGTGGACACACCAAAAACAGCATCACCCAACTGGCTGTGCTGGAGCGGGAACTGGCCAAAGTGCGCCAATACCGTTCGGCTCATGACAATGAGGAGTTGGAATTGGGCGTGCACTGCATGGCAGCCGGAATTTATGACGACCAATCCAAGCTGGTCGCCGGGCTGTCGATTTCAGCCCCCACGGGACGCTTGGATAAAGAGTGGCTGCCTAAGCTGCAAGCCGTCGCCAACGAGATTTCTAAGGTGATGGGCTACCGTGCAGAGAACTAGCGCCTAGGGGTGCCGTTCTCGCGGGGCGACGACCAGAACTCTAACGAGTGCGCCATGAGAAACGCCCACCCATCATTCTTCGCAGACAAGGCCGTTATTTGATTGCCAGTTGCTGGAAGAACGCGTCATCAGCGGATATGTTGGGCTGAATGACAGAAGTTTTCGCTGGAATAGTTTCCACCCAACGCTTCACACGCTCGGCATCAGCTATCCGGCTGAATTTACCAGCCGAATCCAGGAACACCATGATCAATTTGCGCCCAGCCACCTTGGCCTGCATGACCAGGCAGCGCCCGGCCTCAGAAATGTAGCCGGTCTTTTGAACACCAATTTCCCAGCTTGGATTTTTCACTAAAGCATTGGTGTTGTTGTACTGAAGCTTGCGACGACCAACCTCAACTTGGTAGCCGGTGGACGTGGAGTATTCGCGCAGCAAAGGGTCAGAAGACGCCACATTGACCAAAAGCGCTAAGTCGTGGGCACTGGACTGGTTTTTGCTGGACAAGCCGGTAGGCTCAACATAGCGCGTATCGCGCATCCCCAAGGCAGCTGCTTTGGCATTCATGAGGCCGACGAATTCTGATAAGCCGCCGGGGTAGGTGCGACCCAGTGCACTGGCGGCACGATTTTCACTGGACATCAGTGCCAGATGCAACAACTCTTTACGAGACAACTGAGTTCCGACGCGCAATCTGGATGAGCTGCCCTTTTCAACATCGACATCACCGTCTGATATGGTCAGAATTTCATCAAGTGGGAGTTGCGCTTCGCTGATGATGAGCCCGGTCATGAGCTTGGTCAGCGACGCGATGGGCAAAACGGCTTGCTCGTTCTTACTCAAAAGCACTTCATGGGTATCTTGATCCATCACCAAAGCCACACTGGACTTAAGCGATAAAACATCATGGGCGCCGTGCAGTCCGGCCAGCGCGCCGAAAGAAGGTTTGGTGGGAGCAGCCACGACCCGGGTGGCCAGCTTTCGCTTCGGGCTGAAGGCCGTCTTTGCAATTTTTCGCTTGGATGCGCTTGTGGTGTCCAAATCATTTCGGACCGGGTTGCTGGCTTGGGCTGAACCGGCACACAAAAACAGGCCTAGGGTGGCCAGGGTCAAAGTTCGAAGAATGATTTGGTTCACGTTTTTAGCCTTGAATGGTTTAGCAACGGTGATACGCATGTTCCAATGTTATCACCTTTGACCAGTCAAATCAAAAAAACACACGCAAGATCAAGGACTTGTGCAACTCTTTTAAACAAGATTTAACAAGTCCTGACCCTTGGTCAAACCGGGTCAGCCCTGTGCGGCTACCCGATCCGCCTTGCTCTGAAGCTTGTTCAGGGCGCTGAGGTAGGCCTTTGCAGACGCGACCACGATGTCGGGGTCCGAACCCACGCCATTGACCACGCGCCCACTGTTTTGCAAACGCACGGTCACTTCTCCCTGGCTTTCGGTCGAGCCGCTGATGGCGTTGACCGAATACAGCACCATCTCAGCCCCGCTTTTGACGTGCGATTCGATCGCTTTGAGCGAAGCGTCCACCGGGCCGTTGCCGTCTGAAGTTCCTTTGACTTCCTTGCCATCTACCGAAAAGACGACCGTGGCCTGGGGGCGCTCGCCGGTTTCACTGTGCTGAGCCAGCGACACAAAGCTGTACTGGTCTTTGTCGCTGGAAATGTTCTCGCCGCTCACCAACGCGAGAATGTCTTCGTCAAAAATCTCGCTCTTGCGATCGGCCAGCTCCTTGAACCGGGCAAACGCCGCATTGACATCAGCCTCACTCTCCATGGAAACGCCCAATTCTTGCAAGCGCGCTTTGAAGGCATTGCGGCCGCTCAATTTGCCCAGCACAATTTTGTTGGCACTCCAGCCGACGTCTTCAGCGCGCATGATCTCGTAGGTATCGCGCGCCTTTAAGACACCATCTTGGTGAATGCCCGACGCATGGGCAAACGCATTGGCGCCCACGACAGCCTTGTTGGGTTGGACCACAAAGCCCGTCGTTTGACTCACCATGCGACTTGCAGAGACGATTTGGGTGGTGTCGATACCCACCTCCAAGCCGAAATAGTCCTTGCGGGTTTTCAAGGCCATCACGACCTCTTCCAAGCTGCAGTTACCTGCCCGCTCGCCCAAGCCGTTGATGGTGCATTCGATCTGACGTGCGCCACCGATCATGACGCCAGCCAAAGAGTTGGCCACGGCCATGCCCAGATCGTTGTGGCAATGAACTGACCAGATCACTTTGTCGGCGTTGGGCACCCGTTCGCGCAAGTTCTTGATGAAGTTGCCATACAACTCCGGGATGGCATAGCCCACCGTGTCGGGGATGTTTAAGGTGGTAGCGCCCTCTTTGATCACCGCTTCGAGCACGCGGCACAAAAAGTCGGGATCACTGCGAAAGCCATCCTCCGCACTGAACTCCACATCACCCACCAAGTTGCGTGCGAAGCGAACTGCCAGCTTGGCCTGCTCCAAGACCTCCTCAGGCGACATGCGCAACTTTTTTTCCATGTGCAGCGGCGAGGTCGCAATAAAGGTGTGGATACGCGCACGTTGCGCGTCTTTCAGTGCTTCAGCAGCGCGGGAAATGTCCCGGTCATTGGCGCGCGACAAAGAACACACGGTCGAGTCCTTGATGACCCGGGCAATGCCTTGGATCGCCTCAAAGTCACCGCTGGAGCTGGCGGCAAAACCAGCCTCAATCACATCCACCTTCAGGCGCTCGAGTTGACGCGCAATGCGCAGCTTCTCGTCACGGGTCATGGACGCGCCGGGCGACTGCTCGCCGTCACGCAAGGTAGTGTCAAATATGATCAACTTATCGGTCATGGCTTTCTCCTGTCATCTCGTCAAGGTTTGAATATACAAAACAAAAGGCCCGTAGCGGAAGCTTACGGGCCTTGGTGAAAAATACGCGCGCGCTATTCTTCTTGCCCGTGGTAGGACAGCAGAATTAGCAGTAGTGCGAACGATTTCATAAAGTCAATGTAACACAAGTTGTGAGCCCGCGTTGACGCGCCCGTGACGCGGCTTATTTGTGCAAACCGTATTCGTCGGGCTCATCGGTCGAGGTACTGATGACGCTGGTCTGAAGACCGCGGGCTTTGCGCCAGGCGTAGACGCCGTAGCCGCTGAAACCATAGACCACGAAGAGGGCAAACAAAACAACCGGCGGGTGAATGTTGATCACCGCGATGCCAATGGCGATCAAAACCAGAATCACAAAAGGGACGCTCTTTTTCATCTGAACGTCTTTGAAACTGTAAAACGGCACATTGCTCACCATCGTCAGGCCGGCATACAAGGCCAGCGCAAACATGAACCAAGCTGCGCGATCAGGGTTGACTTCCAGGTTCGTCATCAGCCAGATGAAGCCCGCCACCAAGGCGGCGGCCGCAGGCGAGGGCAAGCCTTGGAAATACTTTTTGTCGACCACCGAGGTGTTGACGTTGAAACGTGCCAGTCGCAGTGCGGCACATGCGCAGTAAACAAAGGCGGCCATCCAGCCCCAACGCCCTAGGCCTTTTAAAGCCCATTCGTAAGCAATCAAAGCAGGCGCAGCACCAAAGGACACCATGTCGGAGAGCGAATCCATTTGCTCACCAAATGCGCTTTGGGTGTTGGTCATGCGGGCGACGCGGCCATCTAGGCTGTCGAGCACCATGGCACAAAAAATACCAATGGCCGCATTTTCAAATTGGCCATTCATGGCCATGACCACGGCGTAAAACCCGCCGAACAAAGCGGCCAGGGTAAACAAGTTGGGCAGCACATAGATGCCCTTGCGACGCGTGCGAGTCACGATGCCGTCTTCATCAGTCTTGTCATGCAATTCATCGCTCATGAAAATCATCCTCGCTAAGTTCATGTGACTCTCCTGCTGCTTAAAAATTTGCCGCCACAGTCGTGACGGCACCAAGAGCATCAGTCAAGCACGATCACGCAGTGTAAGTCAGTCAAGTTTTGCAACAAGGATAAAAAAACGCAGGCCACGCCGTGACCTGCGTTTTATCGATCACACCGCTCAGTTGCGGGTCTGGTCCACCAGCTTGTTCTTGGCAATCCAAGGCATCATGGCGCGCAGTTTGGAGCCCACTTGTTCAATGGAATGCTCCGCCGTCAAACGACGACGCGCGGTCATGCTGGGGTAGCCAGTACGGCCTTCCAGAATGAACATCTTGGCGTATTCGCCGGTCTGGATGCGCTTGAGCGCATTGCGCATGGCTTCACGCGACTGGGCGTTCACCACCTCAGGACCGGTCACGTACTCGCCGTATTCGGCGTTGTTGGAGATGGAGTAGTTCATGTTGGCGATGCCGCCTTCATAAATCAGGTCCACGATCAATTTGAGTTCGTGCAGGCATTCAAAGTAAGCCATCTCGGGGGCATAGCCGGCTTCGACCAGGGTCTCGTAACCCATTTTGATCAGCTCGACAGCACCGCCGCACAACACGGCCTGCTCACCGAACAGATCGGTCTCGGTCTCTTCTTTGAAGTTGGTCTCAATGATGCCGGCTTTGCCGCCACCGTTGGCCATGGCGTATGACAGGGCCAGATCACGGGCCTTGCCGCTCTTGTCCTGATGCACCGCCACCAAGTGGGGCACGCC
>CANGMW010000148.1 GCA_947454695.1 Comamonadaceae bacterium
AGGCGACGGGGAAGATTCAGGTGAACGCCTGAATCCCGGTAATGGCCCGCCCCAGAATCAGCGCATGAATATCATGCGTGCCTTCATAGGTGTTGACCACTTCCAGGTTCACCAGATGGCGGGCCACACCGAACTCGTCGCTGATGCCGTTGCCGCCCATCATGTCACGGGCCAGACGGGCAATGTCCAGCGCCTTGCCGCAGGAGTTGCGCTTCAAAATGGACGTGATCTCCACCGCCGCCGTGCCTTCGTCTTTCATGCGGCCCAGACGCAGACAACCTTGCAGGCCGAGTGAAATCTCGGTTTGCATGTCGGCGAGTTTTTTCTGAATGAGCTGGTTGGCTGCCAAGGGACGACCAAACTGTTTGCGGTCCAGCACATACTGACGCGAACGGAACCAGCAGTCTTCAGCAGCGCCCAGCGCGCCCCACGCAATGCCGTAACGCGCCGAGTTCAAACAGGTGAACGGGCCCTTGAGACCCTGCACGTCGGGGAAGGCGTTTTCTTCGGGGCAGAACACGTTGTCCATCACGATCTCGCCGGTCAGTGAAGCCCGCAAACCCACCTTGCCGTGAATGGCCGGTGCGCTCAAGCCCTTCATGCCCTTCTCAAGAATGAAGCCACGGATCGGGCCGACCTGGCCGCTCTCGCTCACCTCTTTGGCCCAGACCACGAACACGTCGGCAATGGGGCTGTTGGAGATCCACATCTTGCCGCCGGTGAGCTTGTAGCCGCCAGCGGTTTTCTGTGCGCGCGTGATCATGGAGTTGGGGTCCGAGCCGTGGTCGGGTTCGGTCAGGCCAAAGCAGCCGATCCACTCGCCGGTGGCGAGCTTGGGCAAATACTTTTGCTTCTGGGCTTCGGTACCGAACTCAAAAATCGGCACCATCACCAACGAGGACTGCACACTCATCATCGAGCGGTAGCCCGAGTCGACGCGCTCCACTTCGCGGGCGATCAAACCATACGCCACATAGTTCAGCCCGGGGCCGCCATAGGCCTCAGGGATGGTGGGGCCCAACAAGCCGAGCTCGCCCATCTCGCGAAAAATGGTGGGGTCGGTTTTTTCGTTGCGAAACGCGTCCAGCACACGCGGCGCGAGCTTGTCCTGGCAATAGGCCGCAGCCGCATCGCGCACCATGCGCTCGTCGTCACTGAGTTGTTGGTCCAGAAGAAAGGGGTCGTCCCAATGAAATGCAGCGTTGGCCATGTGTCTATCTCCAATGTGAAGCCGCCATATTAACCACCTCAAGCCTGCGGGACAAACGAGATTTGCGCATCCAGATATGCGCAAGCCGCATGTATAAAATCAATTTGACGGCTTGGTCATCGGCACCACACCAGTGAAACAGCCGACCTTCCCCGATTTGATATGTGTTGATTGGTCATTCCATGCGCCGCAAAATTCCCTCCCTCCAAGCTCTGGCTTGTTTTGATGCCGCCGCCCGGCACGAGAGCTACACCCGCGCGGCCCAGGAGCTGGCCCTCACGCAAAGCGCGGTGTCGCGGCAAATTGGCGCGTTGGAAGATTTTTTAGGCATCGCCCTGTTCCGTCGCACCCGTCACGGCGTGGCCCTCACACCGGCAGGGGCCGACTACGCGCGACAGATCGCGCCACGCCTGCAGGCCTTGGAGCGCGACACGCTCAATGCCATGGCGCATCAGGGCAGCACGCGCAGCGTGTCCCTCGCAGCAGTGCCCACGTTTGCCACCCGTTGGCTGATTCCACGTTTGAACGACCTGGCCGCGCACCATCCGGATTTGCTGGTGCACATTGAAACCCGCACGCGCCCCTTCATGTTTGCCGAAACCGAATTTGATGCCGCCTTGTATGCCGGCACCCCCGAGCAAGTGGCCAATTGGGCCGGCACCCGTGCGCTGCCACTGATGGACGAAGAGGTGGTGCCGGTCTGCGCCCCGGGACTGCTTAAACACAAAGGCCGCGCAACCGCACGGGCCACGCCGCTACAGATCAGTCAGCTGCCTTTGTTGCAGCAAAGCACGCGGCCCAATGCCTGGCGACAGTGGTTCGACGCGATGGGTGTGGCGGGCGACCACGCGCTGTCGGGGCCGCGCCATGAACTCTTTTCCATGACGGCCGAAGCCGCGATCCACGGCATGGGCGTGGCCCTGGTGCCCACCCTGTTGATCGAAGCCGAGCTGGCCCGCGGCGCGCTGGTCGTGGCTTGCCCCAAGCCCATGAAGAGCGGGCGCACCTACTACCTGGTGATGCCGGATGTGGCCGAGCCGCCACCGGCGCTGCAGGCCTTTGCCGACTGGCTGGTTGGCGGGCTGTTGAAGCGCCCAGCGCACGTGAAGCGCAGCCGATTGCGCTCGTAAAATCAAATCACATTCACAACCCGATCGCCAAGGCTTGCCATGACACACCTGATCACGCGTTTTTTCAACATCAGTGCGCTGGCTTTTTTGCTCCAGTTCACCGCGCTGGTGCCGCTGGCGCAAGCCGCCGACATCCGCGTCATCACCTCGGGCGCTTTCACCGAGGCGTACAAGCAGCTCATCCCGATGTACGAGCAAGCCTCGGGCAACAAAGTCATCAGCGCCTTCGGCGCCTCGGTGGGCAAAGCGCCGGACGCTATCCCCTCGCGTTTTGAGCGGGGCGAAAAATTTGATGTGGTCATCCTCTCCGAGGGCGGGCTGCAGGACCTGATGAAAGAAGGCAAGCTGATCGAAGGCAGCCGCGTCGATCTGGCCCGCTCGCAAATTGGTGTGGCGGTGCGCAAAGGCACACCCAAGCCCGACATCAGCACGGTGGCCGCGCTCAAGCAAACGCTGCTCAATGCCAAATCCATCGCCTACTCGGCCAGTGCCAGCGGCACCTACTTGTCGACGGAACTGTTTCCCAAACTCGGCGTGGCCGAGCAGCTCAAGACCACTGCCAAGCGCATCTTCAGCGAGCGGGTGGGCGCCGTAGTCGCGCGCGGCGACGCGGAGCTGGGTTTTCAGCAGGTGAGCGAGCTGATTTATTTCAAGGAGTTGGACTTTGTGGGCACCTTGCCCGATGAAGTGCAGCAAACCATTTTCTTCTCGGCCGCCCAGGTCAAAGGCTCCACCGAGACCGAAGCCGCCAAGCACCTGATTCGCTTCCTCTCCTCCGCAGCGGTGGCCCCTCTGGTACGCGCCACCGGGCTGGACCCGGTGGGCAAAGACAAATAAGACTCAGGCCGGCGCTTGGCCGGTCTGACTTGACTGGCTGGCCTGGCCGGTCTGACTTGACTGGCCGGACTGGTAGTTGCGCGCAAAGTCCACATACCAGTCCAGGCAAGCCGCGTTGGCCATGGCGTCCTTGTTCACCACTTTGTCCAGCGGCTGCCCGAGCATGAGCTTCTTGATCGGCAGCTCTTGTTTTTTTCCGGTGAGGGTGCGCGGAATTTCACTCACCTGGTAAATGCCATTGGGCACAAAGCGCGGCGACAAGGCGGTCTTGATGGCGTCGTTGATTTTGGTTTTCATGGCCGCGTCCAGCACCTGGCCTTCGCGCAGCACCACAAACAGCGGCATATAGCTCTCACGCCCCAGGTACTCCAGATCGACCACCATGCTGTCGAGCACTTCGGGCAGGCCCTCCACCGCGCTGTAGAGCTCGCTGGTGCCCATGCGCAGGCCGTGGCGGTTGATGGTGGCGTCGCTGCGGCCGTAAATGATGCAGCTGCCTTGCGGCGTGATCTTGAGCCAGTCGCCATGCCGCCACACCGGCCCCAGGCTCGCGTCGCCGTCACCACCGCCGGGTTGGCGACCCAAGCCGGCGGGGTACATGTCAAAGTAGCTTGAGAGGTAGCGCTGGTTGTCGCGGTCGCCCCAGAAGTACAAGGGCATGGAGGGAATGGGTTGCGAGCAGATCAGCTCGCCCACCTCGTTACTCACCGGCGTGCCCTGCTCGCTCCAGGCTTCCACGGCACACCCGAGCAGACGACATTGCATCTCGCCGGGAATTTGCGGCAGCTCGCGGTTGCCGCCGATGAAGGCGCCGGCAAAGTCGGTGCCGCCTGAAATATTGCACCACCAGATGTCGGGCACACCGAGTTGTGCCATTTGCCGGGTGCCCCAGTTCTGCGCGTCTTCGCTCAGGGGTGAACCGGTCGTGCCCAGCGCGCGTACCTGACGCAAGCCCGAAAGTTGGGAGAGGTCGATGCCGGCCTTCATGCAGTTGGCAAAAAACGCCGCGCCGGCGCCGAAAAAGGTCGCGCCCACCGCCGCACCGAAACGCCACAGCGTGGTCCAGTCGGGCGCCAGCTTCTGGCCGGCGGCATCCACCGTGTGGCCGCCGGGGTTGCCATCAAAAATGCAGCAGGTCGTGCCGTTGAGCAGTCCGCTCATCTGCGCATTCCACATCACCCAGCCGGTGGAGCTGTACCAGTGGTAACGCTCGCCCCAGCTATTGGGTGCGTAGCTGCAGCCCACGTCGTTGTGCAGCACCTTGAGGGTGAGCGCCACGATCACGGTGCCCCCGTGGCCGTGCACGATGGGTTTGGGCAGGCCCGTGGTGCCGCTGGAATAAACAATCCACAGCGGGTGATCAAAAGGCAGTGCCAGCGGCTCAAAGCTGCGCGTGGCGGCATCGTCGCGTGCGGTGGTGTCGCGCATCAGCACATGCGGCGTGGCGGTGGTGGCGGCGGGCGAGAGGCCCAGGTTGTTGTGCACGATCACATGGCGCACGCTCGGCAATGCGGCGCACAACTCGGCCACCACCTCGCGCCGGTCGAAGTCGCGCCCGCCATAGCGCACGCCGTCGCAGGCAATCAAAATTTTCGGCTCGATCTGTTTAAAGCGATCGAGCACCGCGGCCGTGCCCATGTCGGGCGCGCAAATGCTCCACACGCCACCCAGACTCACCACCGCCATGAAAGCCACCATGGCCTGCGGGATGTTGGGCAGGTAGGCCGCCACCCGGTCGCCCGGCTGCAGACCCTGGGCCTTGAGGTGCAAGGCCATGGAGGCGACTTGCCGGCGCAGCTCGGGCCAGCTCAGCTCGGCCGCGGGCAGGCCTTGCGCCAGGCTGTGTTCGTTGTGGCTGATGAGCGCGGGGAAACCGGCCGCATGCGCGGCCTGCACATGGCGAAACACCTGCTGCACATAGTTGAATTGCGCCCCGGGAAACCAGCTTGCGCCGGGCATGCGGTTGTCGGCCAATACAGCGGTGTGCGGCGTTGGGGACTGCAGCTCAAAGAAATCCCACATGCTTTGCCAGAAGGCATCCAAGTCGGTGACGGACCAGCGCCACAAGTCGTCGTAGCGTTCAAAGTGCAGGCCACGGTGCTCGCGTAGCCAGTTTTGGTAAAGGCGGATCTGGGGAATAAAGGGTGCGGTCATGGGCGCCGATAATCGCACGAACTGCAACCCCTGAGCAATCACCATGGCAACACTTCCCGCCCCCGGACTTGAACACTTCGCTGACCTCACGGTTTTTGTCAGCCAACCGCTGGAGGCCGGCAATACCTTCGGCCTGAACAGCCGGGGCCGGCGACGCATCATCCCCATCACCGGCGGCACGATGCAAGGCCCGCAACTGCAAGGGCGTGTGCTCGAAGGCGGCGCGGATTTCCAACTGGTCGTTTCTGAGACCGCGGCCGATCTGGATGCCCGCTACCTGATCGCGCTGGACACCCCCGGCTTCGAAGGCGAGCACCTCTATGTGCAAAACCGCGCCCTGCGTCGCGGCAGCGCGCAAGACATTGCCAAGCTGGTGCGCGGTGAGGTGGTGGACCCGGGGGCGATTTATTTCCGCTGCGTGCCCATTTTTGAAGTCTCCAGCCCCAAGCTGGCGTGGCTGACCGAAAGCCTGTTCATCGGCACCGGTGCGCGTCACCCGGACCGGGTGGAGATCAGTCTGTACCGCGTGGCTTGAAGCCCGCGCAGCGCGTCATTTATTGCGTTCCGAAAATCCGGTCGCCCGCATCGCCCAAGCCGGGCAGGATGTAGCCATGGTCGCTGAGCTCGCGGTCCACGGCCGCGGTATAGACCGGCACATCAGGATGTGCGGCGTGCAAAGCGTTGACGCCTTCGGGGCAAGTGAGCAGACATAAGAACTTGATGGACTTCGGCTTGCAGGCCTTGATGCGCGTGATGGCCGCCGCGGCGGAGTTGCCGGTAGCCAGCATGGGGTCGACCACCACCACATCACGCGCCTCCATGTGCTGGGGCATCTTGAAGTAGTACTCCACCGCCTGCAAGGTCTTGGGGTCGCGGTACAGGCCGATGTGGCCCACGCGGGCGCTGGGCACCACCGAGAGCACGCCGTCCAAAATGCCATTGCCCGCGCGCAGGATGCTTACGAACACCAGCTTCTTGCCATCAATCATCTGGCCCGTCATGGGCTCCAGCGGCGTCTGGATTTGCACCGGCTGCAAGGCCATGTCTCGGCACACTTCATAGGCCATCA
>CANGMW010000149.1 GCA_947454695.1 Comamonadaceae bacterium
CGCAAGAGCATGGACCCGACCTTCGGCAAGGTGTTCATTTACGAACACTGCCTGCCGTTTGATGTGACCCGCGCCTTTGACGAAGCCAGCGGCATCAAGAACCCCCGCATCTGGACCGCTGCGCGCGACAAAGAGATGTGGGCTGCCCTGCAAGCCTGATGACTGTGGGCCTGTTCACGCAGGTCCTTAGCCGGGTGGCGTTTGCCGGGGGCAGTCGGGCCGGGAAGTTCAGTCCTTGGCCATGCTGCGCATGAGCGTTTGGTACTCCTGCAAGGTCTTGACCGCATTGGCGCGTTGGGCCTTGCTGGTGCTGTTGTGCACAGCGGCAATGTCGGCGCAGGCCTCGGCCGTGGTTTTTTCAAAATACGCCCGGTACTCCGCATCGGGTGAGATACGCAAACGTTCCATCAAAGCCAGCACTTCGGCCCGCACATGCGCGCTGCGGGCCTTGCCATCGGTGCTGTGCTCTCGCAAGACCTGCAAGATGTCGCTTTGGCGGCGCAGGTGTTCTTTGAAAACCATGCGCGGGTCGTAGCTGGAGCGGTCCAGGTTCTGGCGGATGATTTGCTTTTGCGTCTCCTCCACCCGGCCGTACAGCATCTCGGTCCATTCCACGCCTTTTTCTAAGCGCAGCTTGTAGAGCTCCTGCGGCGTCACGTCAATCCACTCTTCCCGGAACTTGCGGTTGTTTTTGTCGTACTTGCGCGCCAGGTAACGCAGCTGCTTGGCTTGCAACAGGGGGGTGAACTCGCTCAGCGGCCCCGCCAGCCCCACGGCAAACTGACGCCCGTGCTCTTGTACCAAGGGCCAGATGGCGCAGACCTGCTCGGCTGTTACCGGCCCGGCCATCAGCGGCTCCACTTTGGCCAGCGTGTCGGCATAGGCGGGCAGCTCGGTTTTGCGGTGCCAGTCGTACAGGGCCGCGAGTTTTTCGCGCACCAGCGGGGCTTGTTCGCCATTGATGTCCACATAGCCATCCAGCCACCAGTAAGTCAGCGTTGGCGCGCTGCTGTAGCCCAAGCGAAGCGCGCCACAGCCAGACAAAGCCAACAGGACAAGTGCACCGATAATGCGTGTTAGACAAGCCAAGGGGCGTACGGAACGGTTCATGACTTCAAGTTCTCAAAACGGCACTAAACAGGGGCAAACGCTGCCCATCGATGTGGTCATCATGGCGGCCGGCAAAGGCACGCGCATGAAAAGCCAGACCCCCAAAGTGTTACATCTTTTGGCCGGCCGCGCATTGTTGCGTCATGTGGTGGACACCGCCGCGGCTTTATCCGCCCGCCGCGTGGTGGTGATCACCGGGCATGGCGCGTCGCAGGTGGAGTCGGCCATCGGCCAATTCGCCCTGGCCCATGCCGGTGCGCAATTCCAGTGTGTGCGCCAGGAACCCCAACTGGGCACGGGCCATGCGGTGCAGCAGGCCGTTCCCGTGTTGCCGGACGATGGGGTGGTGGTGGTCCTCTCCGGCGATGTGCCGCTCACCCGCATCGAGACCTTAGAGGCGCTGATCGCTGCCTGCGAAGGCAGCAAACTGGCCTTGCTCACCATCACCATGCAAGACCCCACCGGCTACGGGCGCATCGTGCGCGATGGCGGCGAAGTGCGCGCCATCGTGGAACACAAAGACGCCACGCCCGCGCAGCGCGCCATCGGCGAGGTCTACAGCGGCATCATGGCGGTGCCGGCCCGGCTGCTCAAGCCTTGGCTCGCGCGCCTGGACAACCAGAACGCTCAAGGCGAGTACTACCTCACCGATGTGGTCAAGTTCGCCGTGGCCGATGGTGTGCCGGTGGTGGGTCACACCATTGACGACGCGGTGCAAGTCGCTGGCGTGAACAGCCCGCTGCAACTCGCGCAACTTGAGCGTGCTTACCAGCTGCGCGTGGCTGAGCAACTCATGAATGACGGCGTGCGCCTGGCGGATCCGGCGCGGCTGGATGTGCGCGGCGAATTGCACTGCGCGCAAGATGTGGCGATTGATGTCAACTGCATTTTTGAAGGCCAGGTGTCGCTGGGCCAGGGCGTGACGATCGGCGCCAACTGCGTCATTGCCAACGCCCAAATTGCCGCCGGTGCGGTGATTCATCCCTTCACCCACATCGACGGCGGCAAAGACCCGGTGCAGGTGGGCGAAGGCGCGCTGGTGGGCCCGTTTGCGCGGCTGCGGCCCGGCGCCCGTCTGGGCGAGCAGGTGCACATCGGCAATTTTGTCGAGGTGAAAAATTCAACGCTGGCCAAGGGCGCCAAAGCCAACCACCTCGCCTATGTGGGCGACGCCAGCTTGGGCGAGCGCGTCAACTATGGCGCGGGCAGCATCACCGCCAACTACGATGGCGTGAACAAACACAAGACCGTCATTGGCGATGATGTGCAGATCGGCAGCAATTGCGTGTTGATCGCACCCGTCACCATTGGCGCAGGCGGCACGGTGGGTGGGGGCTCCACCATCACCAAAGACACGGCGCCCGGCGTGCTCACCGTGGCGCGGGCCAAGCAGCTGAGCTTGAGCAGCTGGAAACGGCCCGAGAAAAAGTCATAAACCGAACAACCCCGGAGCAGTTCAAACATGTGTGGCATTGTCGGCGCGGTCTCTCACCGCAACATCGTTCCTGTGCTGGTGCAGGGCTTGCAGCGGCTGGAATACCGGGGCTACGACTCCTGCGGCGTGGCCGTGCACGCGGGCGGCCTGCAACGCGCACGCAGCACCTCGCGCGTGTCCGAACTGGCCGAGCAGGTGGCGCAGACCCATCTGCAAGGGTTCACCGGCATCGCCCACACCCGCTGGGCCACGCATGGTGCGCCGGCGGTGCACAACGCGCACCCGCACTTCAGCCACGGCCCCGGCGCCCAGGCCAACAGCTCCGCCGCGCGCGTGGCGCTGGTGCACAACGGCATCATTGAAAACCACGACGAGTTGCGTGCGGCCTTGCAGCAACAAGGCTATGTGTTTGCCAGCCAGACCGACACCGAAGTCATCGCTCATCTGGTGGACTCGCTCTACCAGGGCGACTTATTTGAAACCGTCAAAACCGCCATCCGGCAACTCCACGGTGCCTACGCCATTGCCGTGTTCCATCAGAACGAACCGCATCGCGTCATTGGCGCGCGCGCAGGCTCGCCGCTGATTCTGGGTGTGGGCCAAGACGGTCAGGAAAACTTCCTCGCCAGCGACGCCATGGCCCTGGCCGGCGTGACCGACCAGATCGTGTACCTGGAAGAGGGCGATGTGGTGGACATGCAGCCCAGCCACTACACCGTGCTGGACCGCGCGCACCACCCCGTCACGCGCCCGGTGAAAACCGTGCAGGCGCACAGTGGCGCGGCTGAGCTCGGCCCCTACAGCCACTACATGCAAAAAGAAATCTTCGAGCAGCCGCGCGCCATTGCCGACACGCTCGAAGGCTTGGAAGGCATCGTGCCCGAGCTGTTCGGCGATCAGGCTGCGTCCGTGTTCAAAGACATCGACACCGTGCTGATTTTGGCGTGCGGCACCAGCTACTACAGCGGCTGCACGGCCAAGTACTGGCTTGAAGGCATCGCCCGCATCCCCACGCAGGTGGAAGTGGCCAGCGAATACCGCTACCGCGACTCCGTGCCCAACCCGCGCACGCTGGTGGTCACCATCAGCCAGTCGGGCGAAACCGCCGACACGCTGGCCGCCCTGCGACACGCCCAAGGGCTGGGTATGCGGCACACGCTCACCATCTGCAATGTGGCCACCAGCGCCATGGTGCGCGAGTGCGAGTTGGCCTACATCACCCGCGCGGGCGTGGAAATTGGCGTGGCCTCCACCAAAGCCTTCACCACCCAGTTGGCGGCGCTGTTCTTGCTCACGCTGGCGCTGGCCAAGTCGCGCGGCAATTTGTCCGCACACGATGAAGCGCAACACCTCAAAGCCATGCGCCACCTGCCCGTGGCCTTGCAAGCCGTGCTGGCGCTGGAGCCGCAAGTCATCAGCTGGTCGCACGACTTTGCCACCATGGAAAACGCACTGTTTTTGGGGCGCGGCCCGCACTACCCCATTGCCTTGGAAGGTGCGCTCAAGCTCAAAGAAATCAGCTACATCCACGCCGAGGCCTATCCGGCCGGCGAGCTCAAACACGGCCCGCTTGCGCTGGTGACCAGCAGCATGCCGGTGGTGACGGTGGCGCCCAACGACGCGCTGCTGGAAAAACTCAAAAGCAATCTGCACGAAGTCCGCGCCCGCGGTGGTGTGCTCTATGTGCTGGCCGACGCCGACACCAAAATCGACAGCAGCGAAGGCCTGCACGTCATCCGCATGCCCGAGCACTACGGCGCGCTCTCGCCTATCCTGCACGTGGTGCCCCTGCAGCTGCTCGCGTACCACACCGCGTGCGCGCGGGGGACGGATGTGGACAAGCCTAGGAATTTGGCGAAGAGTGTGACGGTGGAGTGAGGGAGGACGTAAGTGTGCGTGCGTCTACGTCAGATCGTGACACAGGGCACACCTTGCAAAACCTTTCACTAACGCCATGAGCGCCACCCAATACGTCGCCTTGGCCAGCCGTGCCCTGCGCGCACAGGCCGACCCGCAACGCGCGCTTGAAATGAAAGCCTATCTGCGCGGGCAATTCGAGTTTCTGGGCATTCAAACGCCGACCCGACGACTCATTTGCAAATCGCTGCCCAAGCTCGCGCCAGAGCCCGCGCTGTTGCTGGAGGTGGCGCAGCTGCTTTGGCAACAACGGGAGCGCGAATACCGTTATGTGGCCTGCGATCTGCTGGCCCGCCATGCCAAGGTGTTTGGCACAGGCAATTTGCCGGCCTTCAAACAGCTGCTGCAGCAAGACGCCTGGTGGGAGACGGTTGATGGCTTGTCGGGTGTGGTTGGCGACATCGTGCTCAAGGAAAAACTGCAAGGACAGCCAGCGCCAAGCGTCATGGATGCCTGGCTGCTGGACGAGGACTTCTGGGTGCGGCGTTCGGCCATGATTCATCAGCTGGGCTGGCGACTTCAGACCGATACCGAGCGGCTCACCCACTATGCGTTGACGCTCGCATCAGAAAGTGAATTCTTCATCCGCAAAGCCATCGGCTGGGCGTTTCGTGACTACGCCAAATGGCACCCGGAGTTCGTGCGCCAATTCATGCGAGAGCACGGTGCCAGGTTTTCCAATCTCACTGTGCGCGAAGCGACCAAGAATTTAAGCAAGGCTTGAGCTAGGCTCATGTCGAAACAAAAGCTACCCGTCGGATGGCTTTTGTTTCCGCAGCAGCCGGTAAGTGTGGCTGCAAAGGGCCCGGCCTCACCCCAGCATGAAGCCCGCAAAAAACGCCGCCAGTTCCTGATGTGCATGGAGCGGCAGCACATGGGCCACGTACTGATCGGGGCGAACCACGACCAGCGCGCCTTGTGTGCGGTCGATCTGGCGCATGTCAAAGATGTCGGGGCCGTATTGAAGATCGGCGGTGAAGAGCTTTTCGTAGTCACGCAAACCATAGGGGCCTTTTTGCGGCCACAGCAGCTCGGGCAGTTTTTCGATGGCGATATCGCGGTGGCGTTGCTGAAAAATGGCGTGCAGGTCGAACACGGCGTCGATGTCTTGTCCGGCGCGGGTGAACTTTCTCACCGGCGAATCGGCTGAGGTTTGCAGGAACTGGCACAAGCCCAGCAGGCCGCTGTGGGGCTGACTCAGATCGTTCGCGCCGGCAAAGGCGTACAGGCGCCAGCGGCCATCGGCGCGGTGCACATGACCCAGCTGCATGCGCTTGGCATCGGCCAAACGAACGACGGGCGCCGAGTGAAAGCGTCGCCCCATTTCATAGCCGCCGGCCAGCGCCTGGTGCGCGTCGGTGCCGCAAATGACAGACGGGCGGTACTGCGTACCCATGCCGGCGGTGAAGCGCAGGTGTTGCTCGAAATATTTCTGGAACTCTTTGGGGTCCACGCCACCGGTGCCATCGTCAGCCGGCTTGTCGCTGATCATGTGCGCCCATTCGCGGTCAAAAGTGATGAGCGCATGCCCCATGAACTGGCGCTCGGCCGAGTAGGTGTGCAGCAGCTCAGGCGGGCATTGCTGGCGCAAGACCGCAGCCAGTTTCCAGCCGAGGTTGAAGGTGTCTTGCATGGAGAAGTTCATGCCCTGGCCCGCTTTGGGGCTGTGGGTGTGGCAGGCGTCGCCCGCAATGAACACGCGCGGCAGGCGGTTCGGCATCTCGGCATCCGGCACGTCGTCGTACTTGTCGCAGATGCGGTGGCCGATTTCGTACACCGACCACCAGGCTACTTCCTTCACGTCCAATTTGTAGGGGTGCAGGATGCGTTGCGCCGCGGCGATGA
>CANGMW010000150.1 GCA_947454695.1 Comamonadaceae bacterium
GCCACGGTGAAGCGATCGGCTGCTAAGTACGCCTCCTGCTTGGCGTGTTGCGCGGCCAGGTGTTGCTCCAACAACGTGAGCGGCACCTTCAGGCGCTTATGCGCCTGCTCAGCCAAATCGGATTTGCGCTGCACCTCAGGCATGGCCACCCGGTGCATGAGCACAGTCAGTGCGTCGCGCTCGAGTTCAGTGATGGTCCAATAACTCCAGCGCAGCGCCTCGGCATCTTCACGCGGGGTGGCGGGCACCAGGTTCAAGCCATCAGCCTGGCCATGATGGCGCACGATGTACAGCGCACAGGCCATGCTCTCCCAAACCGTCACATCGCCCTCGGGGCGGTGGTCCACCACCACCGGAATATGGCCATTGGGGTTGAGCGCCAAAAACTCGGGCGTGCGGGTGCTGCCGTTCTGGTAATTCAACGCGATGTGCTCAAAGTCCAAGCCCAGCTCGCTGGCGGCCCACAAGGGGCGGATGGCGCGGGAATTGGGGATGCCGTATATCGTCAAAGCCATGGGGGATAAGTCCTGTGTCTCAATCAGGGGAAAAAACGCGTCAGGTGGCGCGCCGGATGAAGTCGCGGATCGGGTCCAGATGCGCGGGCACATTGAGCGCGGGGGCATGACCACAGCCTGCGATCTCAAGGCACTGTAAATGCCCACGCGCCCCCGGCCCACGCTGGCGCATGGCGTCACGCGTGGCGGTGCTCACCAGGTCAGAACTTTCGCCGCGCAGAAACAACACCGGGGCCTCGATCCGGTCGTAGTCGTCCCAGATCAGGTAGTCGTTCGGGTGCACCACAAACTGCTGCACCATGGCCGGGTCGTAATGCGGTGTGACACGGCCATCGGGTAAGCGACGCGTGGAGGTTTCGGTCAGGCGCCGCCATTGCGCGTCGCTCAGCCAGCCGTAAGGGGTGTAGACCTGCCGGAAAAATCCCTCCAGTTCCAGCACCGTGTCAAAGGTCGGCGGCTTGCCGGCATAGCTGCGAATGCGCTCGATCGCGCTGGCTTGCAACTCGGGCGCAATGTCATTGAGCACCAGACTGCGGATGCGCGACTTCATCGAGGGGGCCACCTGCCCACCCGCACACACGATGCCGATGGCGCCGCCCATGGATGTGCCTACCCAATGCACGGAGGACAAGCCCAGGCGATCAAACAGCGCCTCTGCCAGGCGCGCATAAAACGCCAGGCAGTACTCGGTATCAGGGGCCGGGCTCCATTGGCTCAGGCCCCGGCCCAGCATGTCAGGACAGACCACACGGTAGCCGTGCGCACTCAGGTCCTGCGCCAGCTCATCCATGTCGCGGCCGGTGCGCGCCAGGCCATGCCAGGCCACCACCACCGGCGCATCGGCACCACGCCCCTGTGCGGCCCAATCGGTGAGGTGGATTTCCCGATCCAGCAGCGAGATGTAATGTGAACTGAAGCTCATGGGTTCTGGTCCTTAGAAGCCAATGCAGCCACACGCAAGCGCCCCACCACACCGGTCGGAAAGTAGTAAACCGACAGCACAAACAAGAGGCCCAACCACAGCAGCCAACGGTCGGGCGAGAGCAAGGCCGATAGCAGCGGCACGTCCGAGGTGGCCTGACTGGCCATGCCCAGCAGGTCTTGCAAATAACTCTGGGCGATCAAAAAGAGCGCGGCCCCTATCGCCGCGCCGTAGATGGTGCCCATGCCGCCGATCACCACCATGAGCAACACATCCATCATGATTTCAAACGAGAGCGAGGTGTCCGGCCCGTTGTAGCGCAACCAGACCGCCAGCATGGCGCCTGCCAGGCAAGCGAACAAGGCCGACAGCACACTGGACAGCGTGCGGTACACCACCACCGGGTAGCCCAGCGCCTCGGCTCGGAATTCGTTCTCGCGGATGGCTTGCAGCACGCGACCAAACGGCGAATTCACGATGCGCAGCAGGATGAGGAGCAAAGCCAGCGACAACACAAACAGCAGGTAGTAGGCGATGAGACGGCCATCGACCATCACCCCCAGCACCGGCTCGTCCAGCAGCTCAAAACTGGGCAGCAGAGATTGCGGCAGCTTGAAGCTCAGGCCGTCCTCGCCACCGGTGAATTCCGAGAGTTGTGAAGCCAGTGTCTGAAAGGCCGAGGCCACGGCCAGCGTGATCATGGCAAAGAAAATCGCGCGCACCCGCAGCGAAAACAAACCCACGGCCAAAGCCAGCACCAGCGACAAGAGCAAGGCCGCCAACAAGCCCACGCCCATTGCCGTCCACGTCGGCCCCAGACGGGTCGAGGCGATGGCGATGCCGTAGGCGCCAATGCCAAAAAACATGGTGTGGGCAAAACTCACAATGCCGGTGTAGCCCAGCAGCAAGTCAAAGCTGGCCACCAGCACCACAAACACCAGCACTTTGGCCGCCAGGTTCAGCGCCTTCACACCCGGCGCGATGAAAGGGGCCAGCGCCAGCGTGACCAAGAGCACCAGCAACAGCATCGCCAACCAGCGGCTGCGTGGCAAATCGTTGGACAGGAGTCGCTTCATCGGTTGGCCACCGGGTAAACGCCCTGCGGACGCCACAACAAAATGGCCATCATCAGCGCGATGTTGGAAAACAAGGCGAGCTTGGGGAAAAGAAAGCCGGTGTAGTTGGCCATCAGGCCCACCAGCAAGGCGCCGATCAGCGCGCCACCGGTGGAGCCCAGTCCGCCGATGATGATGACGATGAAAATCAGCACATTGACCTGCGCGCCCATCTGCGGGATCACGTTCTGCTGGTAAAGGCCCCACATCACCCCGCCCAAGCCGGCCAGCGCACTGCCCATCACGAACACGCCCACAAACAAGCGCCGGATGCGGTAGCCCAGCGCCTCGACCATCTCGCGGTCCTGCACCCCGGCACGAATGAGCAAACCAATCTTGGTGCGCGACAGCACCCACAGTTGAATGCCAAACACCACAGCGCCCACGGCCACGGCGAGCAGCCGGTATTTCTCTACCGAAGCGTCTCCCAGCCAGACCGAACCCCGCAAGGCTTGCGGCAGCGGCAAGGCAATCTGCAGCGGCCCCCAGATCACTTTGATGAGCTCCTCGCCAATGATCATGCCGCCCATGGTGATCAGAATCTGTTTGAGGTGCTGCCCGTAGACCGGCCGCACAATGAAGCGCTCAAAGGCCAGACCCACCGCAGCGGCCACCGCCATGGCCACGAGCATGGCCGGGAACAAGGCCAACAGGTTGCGCCACAGCTCGGGCGACTCGGTCCAGGCCGTCATGCCGCCCAGCACGCTGGTAGCGACAAAGGCCCCGAGCGCGATGAACACGCCATGCCCGAAATTGAGCACATCCATCAAACCAAACACCAGCGTGAGGCCCGAGGCGATGATGAAAATTACCATCCCCATGGCCAGCCCCGCCACCGTGAGCGTGACCCAGCTCGAGCCCGAGCCGATCAGGGGCCAGGCCAGCAGCATGAGCAAAGGCACCAGCAGCAAGGGTTTGAAATCCAAATCGATCTTCATAGCGCCAGACCCAACAATGATTTTTGCAGGGCCGCGTCTTCAGACAAGGCCTGCATGCTGCCGCTGTGCACCACGCGGCCGTTGTCCATGACCGCCACCGCGTCACCCAAGCGCTGCGCAATGCGCATGTTTTGCTCGACCAGCAAAATCGTCACGCCACTGGCTTTGAGCTGGGCAAACGCCTCGATCATGTTGTCGATGATCACCGGCGCCAGTCCTTTGCTGGGCTCGTCCACGATCAGCAAGCGACGCGGCTCCACCATGGCCCGCGCAATCGCCAGCATCTGTTTTTGGCCACCGGAGAGCTTGCCTGCGGGATGGTTCCAGAATTTTTCCACCGCCGGAAACAGCTGAAAAATCCACTGCAAGCGATCGGCATCCAGCGCCTTGACCGTGCTGGCGCGTCGCGCGGCCAGCAGCATGTTTTCTTTGACACTCAGGTCCGAGAAAATGCCCATGTTTTCGGGCACATAGGCGATGTCGTGCGCGGCGATGGCAGCCGTGTGCGCCTGGGTGATGTCCTGCCCGTCAAACACGATGTGTCCGCTGGAAGCGCGCCACAAGCCCATGATGGTGCGCAAGGTGGTGGTCTTGCCCGCGCCATTGCGCCCCAGCAGCATGGTGAGCTGCCCACGCGGTACCGACAGGTTCACGCCGTGCAGGATGTGGTACGCCCCGATGTGCGTGTGGACCTCGTTGAGAGACAGCAGCGTGTCGGTCATGCGGCGTCCTTGCTCACGCCCAGATAGGCCTGTTGCACCACGTCTGAGGCGATCACCGTGGCGGGCTCGCCATCGGCCACCAGCGAGCCGTTGTGCAGCACGATGATGCGGTCGGCCAGCTCACGCACCACATCCATTTTGTGTTCCACCAGCAAAATGATTTTAGAGGTGTCGCGCTTCAAGGCGCGGATCAAATCCAGAATCACCGGCGCTTCGTCATGGCTCATGCCGGCAGTGGGCTCATCAAACATGTAGACCTGCGGGTCCAGCGCCATCAGCAAAGCCACCTCGAGTTTGCGTTGATCCCCATGCGGGAGTGCGGCCACCAGCACGTCTTGCTGGTGGGCCATCGCCACGTCACTCAAAATGGTTTGAGCCCGCTCGGTGAGTGCGCGGTGATCGCTCCAGATGCTCCACAAGTTAAAGCCGTGCCGGTGTGGGCCGGGCAAGGTGGCTTGCACGGCCAACCGGATGTTCTCCAGCACGCTGAGTTGCGGAAACAAATTGGTGAGCTGAAACGCCCGCCCCAAACCAGCCCGGGTGCGCATCGCTGTCGACTGCGTCGACAGGTTTTTGCCGTTGAGCCAGACCGCGCCCGACGAGGCCGCAATCTGGCCGGAGATGAGGTTGAAAAACGTGGTCTTGCCGGCGCCGTTGGGCCCCACGATGGCGGTCAGGGTGCCGGGTGCAAAGCTGCACGACACCTGGTTGACCGCCACATGCCCGCCGAAGCGGACCGTCAAATCGCGCGTTTCAAGCATGGGCCAGCGAGCTCACACCCTCAACGGTTACGGATCGGGACGTTCATTTCCTCGGCTTTGATCTCGCGCACCAGTTCAGGCACGCCCCAAGCGAAGGCCGGGTCCACCTTGATGCGGAAGTGGTACATGCTCTGCATGGCTTGGTGGTCTTCCTTGCGAAAGGTCATCTTGCCCTTAGGCGTGTCAAAGCTCATGCCTTCCATGGTGGCAATCAGCTTGTTGGTGCTGGTGTCGCCATTGGTTTTCTTCAAAGCGGTCACCACCGCCATGGCCGCGCTAAAGCCACCGGCGGTGAAAAAGTCAGGCGGTGTTTTGAACTGCGTGTAGTGCTGGGCCACCAGGGCCTCGTTCACCGGGTTCTTGGGCATGCCGAAGTAGTAATAGGCCGCGCCTTCCATGCCGGGGAACTGCTTGTAGGCCGTCATGGCCGGCAGGATATTGCCGCCGGTGGCGATCTCGATGCCGTAACGCTTGAGGTCCATGTCAGCGATCTTGAAGGGGTTGCCGCCCGCCCAGATGATGAAGATCACTTTGCGACCGGGCAAGCCCTTGAGCTTGTCGATCATGCGCTGGCCACCCGCGGTGAAGTCGGTGGTGGCCGGCGGCAGGTACTCTTCATGCACCAGCTTGGCTTTTTTGAGCGCTTCACGGAAAGCCTTCACGCCGTCTTTACCAAAGGCGGAGTCCTGGGCCATCGTCACGATGCTGATGCCTTCTTTGTCCAGCGCCACTGCGTTGGCAATCGCGTCCTGGCTGCTGTTGCGCCCGGTACGGAAAATGTATTTGTTCCACTTGTCGCCGGTGATGGAGTCCGCCACTGCAGGTTCAACCAGCAAGATTTTTTTGTACTCTTCGGCCACCGGCAGCATGGCCAGCGCCACGGGCGACGCCGTGGGGCCCACCGCCAGATCAACCTTGTCATCGCCATAGGCGGCAGCCAGCAAGCTCTTGCCCAGGTCAGGCTTGCCCTGATCGTCTTTTTCAAGCACCACAATCTTGCGACCCGCCACCGCCATGGTGCCGTCCGTGGCGTAGTTCAAGCCGAGCATGAAGCCGGTCTGGGTCTGTTTGCCGTAGGCCTCCAGCGCGCCGGTCTTGCTGTAGATGTGGGCAATTTTGATGTCCTTGCCTTGGGCCTGTGCGGCACTGCCGAACAATGCGACGACCAAGACCGTGGACAAGGCGGCAGTCAGGCGAACCGCCCAATTGAGTTGTGCGAGAGGCTTCATGGGTGTCTCCAATAGGGATGTCAAAGTGATGGCCCATTGTAGGCAGGAAAGTCAGGCAC
>CANGMW010000151.1 GCA_947454695.1 Comamonadaceae bacterium
CCCACGGACTTGTAAGCCACCTTCTAAACCAAACCCATACGCTGAGTGCACACCGTTTTGCAAAAGACTGAAATAGGGTGAATTGAACCGGCCGTGCGTGTCTGACAGACTCAATGGGGCCAGGCCACTGGCTTGCAGCCCCATCACATAACTGACCGTGGAGCCCAGGCCAAATCCCAGCATGCGGGCGCCGTCGGGCGCGCGATTCGCGAAGGCCATGCGCGAAAGCTGCAAATCACTGGCCTCCCCTTGCGGGAGTGCAAAGCCCAGCATTCGTGGGTTGGTCGTGTCGTACTCCGCTGTAAAGGTGACATCACCCAAACGCATCGTGGTAGCGGGGCTCACCATCGATGCCGCCAGCCCGGCACCCCCACCCGAAGTGCTCGGCGCTGCAGCGGCTACGGGAATGTTGAGCACAAAGCCACGGTTGAATTTATCAACACCCAGTGTGTTGATATCGCTCACCACCACCCCTGCGCCAGCCTTAGAGCTTGCGAACAAGGTGTTGCCCAGGGCCACGGCCTGGCCTGTTTTGGTCAGCACATTCAAACCGCCTATCGGCTGTAAGGAGGCGCCCACATTGATCAGCCCCCAGCCGTACATGCTATCGGGGGTGGTGCGCGCCAAACACACGTTAGCCACGGCTTTATCACTGCACAAATGCGTCGCCGACTGAAAAATAATCTGCGCCAGGTTGTTGGCCGTCAAAAAGTTCCAGTTGCTTTTAATCAAAGCCGCCTGACCCGCCACCATCGGCGTGGCCATGGAAGTCCCTGACATGGCGGCATATTGGTTGGGAGTGGCGGGTAAGGAATAACTCGAGGTGATGCTGACACCCGGCGCATAAACCAGCCAATTGGCCAATCCAGATGCATAGTTACTAAAACTGGCCCGCTTGTTGTTGGCATCCAGCGCCCCAACCGCAATGATCTGACCCTTGGCCCAGGATTCTTTGGCGAGCATTGCCGGCCAGCTGAGCTTGGACTTGGAGCCATCGTTACCGGCTGCCGCAACGACCAGCGTGCCCTTGTTGACAGCGTTTTGAATGTTGCTGGTTAGCGCCACGCTGCTGATGCCCAGACTCAGCGAGAGAATCGGCACCTTTTGAACATTGACTTCCCAATCGATCCCTTTAGCCACCGTGGCCACAGAGCTCGAGCCGGTTTGAAAAACCTTGGCTACTGCCAGACTGGCGCCAGGCGCCAATCCCTCATCAGCACTGCCATTGAGCAAGGACCCGACCAAAATGCCGGCCACGTGTGTGCCATGACCCATTTGGTCCGTGATATCGGTGCCACCTGTCAAAGCGTTGTAGGTGGCGATCACCCGCCCGAGCAGTTCGGGATGGGTCATTTGCACCCCCGTATCGACCAACCCGATCGTGACGCCTTGGCCGTTACCGGCCCCAAGCTGATTGGCATAGGGTTTATTGATCTGATTCAACCAAGGCTGGTTCAAACGTGCCTGTGACTCCGCCAGAGTCGGTACTGCCGACAACAAGGTGGTGCTGGACAACAAAGAAATTGCTTCAAGCTGTACATCCTTATCCCACGATGGGAGGAGGTGCACATCGGCCGCAGCCACGCAGCTCGTTGAAATTATCAAAGTGCCAATGCAGGCGCGAAGGGAAGTCATGGTGATTTTTGAATAGCTTTAATTTTATCAGTTCTGCTTTTAAGTAATGAATTTGACTCTGTTAAGTGCATTTCTGAAAAAATTGCTTTGTGATTTTTTTTGTTTTTTCGATTTGAATTTTTCTCAAAAAAATGATTTGTAAATGTACTTTTACATTAGCAATAAAAAAAGTTTCAACTTGGGAATTAGACTTTCAGAATAAATGTAAGAACCACTCCTTGCAGGCTAAAAGTTGAAATTAACGGCAGCAACCTCACACGAGGTGAACCACTGGATAGTTCAAACGAACTACAAGAACAGAACCTTGTTGTTCATTCTTTTGTTTTTCACTTTTGGCGTCCACATTGCCCACCGGGAGGTGGACGTATTAGCGTGGTTGCTGCTGACGCTGCAGTTCCTTTTGTATCCGCATCTGGTTTATTGGCGCGCCCTGGTCTGTACAGCGCCCTTCAAAGGGGAACTTCACAACATGATGCTAGACGGCGTCATCTTTGGCATGTGGATGGCCGCACTCGGGTTTCCGTCTTGGATTTCAATCACGCTCTTGCTGGGAACTTTTTATAACCTTATGGTTTTCATGGGCCCCAAAGGGTTGTTGCCCGCCGTGGGGTCGCTGTGCAGCGGCGCATTGATTTCTATCGGCCTGCTCGGCTTTAAATTCACCCCAAATACCGATGTCGCAACCGCCGTGGCCTGCTTCCTATGTGCATTTATTTATTTGTGCGTGATGGCTTGTGGCGTTTATTTTCACGCAGTCCGCTTGCAAGAAACTCGGCAACGCTTGCGCCGCAGTGAGCAGGATTTGAAGCATGCCAATCAGGGCTTGCAGCATCAGATCAACCAAGTACATGGCATGCAATCCAAGCTGAGCGAGCAAGCCAACCGCGATCCACTGACCGGACTTTTCAACCGGCGCTATCTGGACAGCACCATCCATCGCGAGTTGGCCAGATGCCAACGAGAGAACCTCACGCTGAGCATGATCCTGATTGACATCGATAACTTTAAAAACATCAACGACACATTCGGACACCAAGCGGGTGATGAAGTGCTCAAAAAACTCGCCTCCATGTTACGGGCGCGCTCCAGCGACATTTCCAGCCGCTATGGGGGTGAAGAATTTCTGATGATTTTGCCCAGCATGCCGCTGTCCAATGCCATCGAACGGGCCGAATGGGTGCGCAAAACATTTGCGGAGTCTTTGATCCCCTATGGTGACGCCAACATCCAGGCCACCTTGTCCATCGGAATTTCGAGCTACCCCAACCATGCGCAATCCCCCTCAGAGCTCATTCGCTGTGCGGACGCCGCTCTGTACCGGGCCAAAGCCGAGGGTAAAAACTGCGTCTTTGTGGGCGCTACCCCGAGCTTGTCTGCGGCTTAAGCGCCGCACCTCCACGACCGATTGCGCCAATGCCCTTGCGGGTAAGATGACGGCTTCTTAAACGGAGCAATGTCGAATGATCAGGTTCAGTGACGAACATGTGTGGGTACGCGTCGAGGGCGACATCGGCGTAGTGGGCATCACCGTGCATGCGCAAGACACCTTGGGTGACATCGTGTTTGTGGACTTACCCCAGGTAGGACAAACGCTTGCTGCCAAAGCAGTCGCGGGCGTGGTCGAATCCGTGAAGGCAGCCGCTGATGTGTTTGCACCGGTCAGCGGCACCGTCACCGAGGTCAATGAGGCGCTGCGCGCAGACCCTTCCCTGGCCAACAGCGACCCGCTGGCTGCGGCCTGGTTTTACAAAATTCAACTCTCTAACCCGGCCGAGCTCGACGCGCTGATGGATGAAGACCGCTACGCCGCTTTCAGCCAGCAAGCCTGAGACCGCCAGGAACCCGCGCCCGCAGCGCCGCAACTGATTACTTCCAGTACTGCGGGTCCGGCAAAGCGTTGAACACCGAGCGCAACTGCTCGGCCCACTTGCCCCGGATAGAAGCAAAGTAAGGGTCTTTGCTGTCAATCAGGGTGTGTCGCTTCACCGCCAGCGCATCGCGCTCGTAGCACAGCAAATCCAGCGGCAGGCCCACCGACAAATTGGACTTGATGGTGGAGTCCATCGAGATCAAACAGCACTTGGCCACCTCGTCCAGACTCAAGCCGCCCTCGATGACACGGTCGAGAATCGGCTTGCCGTATTTCGATTCGCCGATTTGAAAATACGGCGTTTCTTTGGTGGCTTCAATGAAATTGCCGGCGGCATAAACGTTGAAGAGCCGCGGCTCTTCGTCTTTGACCTGCCCGCCAAAAATCATGCTGATGTTGAAGTCCGAGCCGAAGGCTTTGAGCGACTCCGCGTCGCGCTCATGCACTTTGCGCACGGCCTCACCCACGATCTTGGCCGCCGAGAACATATTGCCGGCACTGGCCAGACTTTTCTCCCCGGTGTTTTGCATTTGCACACGCAGCCCCGATGCCACCGCTTGACTCACCGCCAAATTACCTGCGGTGAGCAAGACCATCACCCGCTCACCCGGCACCTCAAACACATGCATTTTGCGAAAGGTGCTGATTTGATCAACGCCAGCATTGGTCCGTGAATCCGACAAAAACACGAGACCCGCTTCGCTACGCACTGCGACACAGTAAGTCATACCCGATCACTTCTTTGGTTGTTTTGAACAGGGCGTATTGTCGCCCAAGCTACTCACGGTCGCGCCGAACGCCTCAAGTCACATCCAAGCAACTCAGGCGGCCTGGGGCATCAAATAGTCGCGGCTGATGCGCGAGCCGATGTCGTTGACGCGATCCAAGAATTCGGTGAGAAACGTGTGCAATCCGGTTTGCAAAATTTCATCGATCTTGCCGTACTGCAACTCTGCATGCAGCTTGCCGGCATAACGCTGCGTGCTGCTCATGCCCTCACCCGCCACCAGATCCAGATTGGCCACCACCTCGTTCATGCACGCATGCAAAGAGCGTGGCATGTCAGACCGAAGAATCAGCAACTCGGCCACGCGCTCGGGGCGAATCACGTCGCGGTAGACCTTGCGGTAGATCTCAAAGCCGCTGACGCTGCGCAAAATCGCGCTCCAGTGGTAGAAGTCGTACTCTTGGTCTTTCTGGTTGGCGTTGCCGATGAAGTCGCTTTGCAGCGAATGGAACTTCACATCCACCAGCCGTGCGGTGTTGTCGGCGCGCTCCAGAAATGTCCCCAAGCGCATGAAATAAAACGCCTCGTCCACCAGCATGGTGCCCACGGCCACACCGCGTGAGAGGTGGGAGCGGAATTTCACCCACTCAAAAAACTGGCCCGGATCGCGTTGGAGCGCGCCGCTTTTGAGCATGCGGTTGACTTCCAGCCAAGTCTGGTTTTGTGTCTCCCACACCTCGGTGGTCAGGGTGCCGCGCACTGCGCGGGCGTTTTCACGGGCAGAGCGCAAACACGAAATGATGGACGAGGGATTGTCTTCGTCCGTCACCATGAATTCCATCACGCCTTGCGGTGTGACCTCACCGTACAAGGCCTGGTACGACGGCAGCAGCTCGCTGATGGACAGCAAACCTTGCCAGCCCAGTTGGGCCACGGCGGCCGATTGCGGCAGCAGCGAGGTTTCATAGTTCACATTGAGCATGCGCGCGGTGTTTTCGGCACGCTCGGTGTATCGGTTCATCCAGTAGAGGTGGTCAGCGGTGCGGCTCAGCATGGTCTGTTCTTTTTTTGAAATGTTGTCGTGATGGTTCTAAGTCTTGTGAACTCAGACCTCCAAAATCCAGGAATCTTTGGTGCCCCCGCCTTGCGAGGAGTTAACGACCAAGGATCCTTCTTTGAGCGCCACGCGCGTCAGGCCCCCGGGCACCATCTGCACCGTCTTGCCGGACAGCACAAACGGGCGCAAATCAATGTGACGCGGCGCGATACCGCTGTCCACAAAGGTCGGGCAGGACGACAAGCTCAGCGTGGGCTGGGCGATGTAGTTGCTGGGGTTGGCCAGCACGGCTTTGCCAAACTCTTCAATCTCGGCGCGGGTCGAGGCCGGCCCCACCAGCATGCCGTAGCCGCCGGCACCGTGGACTTCCTTGACCACCAGGTCTTTGAGGTTGGCCATGACGTATTTCAAATCGTCGGGCTTGCGGCACATGTAGGTGGGCACATTGTGAAGAATGGGTTTCTCGCCAAGATAAAACTCAATCATCTGCGGCACATAGGGGTAAATGGACTTGTCGTCCGCCACGCCGGTGCCCACCGCATTGCAAATGCTCACGTGGCCGGCGCGGTAAGCGTCCATCAGCCCCGCGCAGCCCAAGGTGGAGCTGGAGCGGAACACTTGCGGATCCAGAAAATCATCGTCCACGCGGCGGTAAATCACATCCACGCGGCGGGGGCCGCGGGTGGTGCGCATGTAGACAAAGTTGTCTTTGACAAAGAGGTCCTGGCCTTCGACCAACTCCACGCCCATCTGCTGCGCCAAAAAGGCATGCTCAAAGTAGGCGCTGTTGTACATGCCGGGGGTGAGCACCACCACGGTGGGCTCGACCGAGCTGCCCGGGCTGGAGGCCCGCAGGGTTTCCAGCAGCAAGTCGGGGTAATGCGCTACCGGTGCGACGCGGTGCGCGCTGAACAGGTCGGGGAACAGC
>CANGMW010000152.1 GCA_947454695.1 Comamonadaceae bacterium
GACCACCAGGCTCAGCGCAAACTGGCCCATCACCTCAAAGCCGGTCAGGCCCGAGTTCAGGTGGCGGTGGGCCAGGCCCAAGAGCGTCACCGCGTCTTCCAGCGAGGGCACCGCAGCGAAGGCGGTGAGTTGGGCCACCGGCATCGGGAAAATCTTCATCACCGCGCCAGTGATGATGCCCAGCGTGCCTTCCGAGCCGATGAACAGATGCCGCAGGTCATAGCCGGTGTTGTCTTTGCGAAGACCCGACAGACCGTCCCAGATCTCGCCCTGCGCCGTCACCACCTCCAGACCCAGACACAGCTCACGCGTGTTGCCAAAGCGAACCACTTGCGTGCCGCCGGCGTTGGTGCCCAAATTGCCGCCAATCGTGCAGCTGCCCTCGGACGCCAGACTCAGCGGAAACAAAAAGCCGGCCTGCTCGCAGGTCTCTTGCAGGGTTTGCAGCACACAGCCCGCGTCGGCGGTGATGGTGAGGTTGCCCGCATCGAGCGTGCGCACCTTGTTCATGCGCGTGAGGCTCAGGACCACCTGTTCGCCGCTGGCGTCGGGCGTGGAGCCCACCACCATGCCGGTGTTGCCCCCCTGCGGCACGATGCTCACCCGCGCGGCCACGCAAGCCTTGACCACCGCGGCCACCTCGTGGGTCGAGCCCGGGCGCACCACGGCCAGCGCACGGCCGCGCTCGCGCTTGCGCCAGTCCAGCTCCCAGGCGGTGAGGTCGCCCTCGGTCAAAAGATTCGGTTCGCCAACAATGCGGCGCAGTTGGGCAATCAGGGCGGTGTGGTCAGTCATGGCAATACAGTTTCAGAGAGTGTTCAGTTCGGTGCTTCGGATGCCGTGGGCTCAGCGCTTGCCGGCGCGTTTTTTTGGCGAAGCCGCACATGCATCACACTGGCTGCAAACAGCATCAGGCACAGCAGCACTTGCAGCAGGGCCAGCCAGTGGCCGGGGGCTTTGTCGCTGTAGGCCCGCACGATGCCTTCAATCACATACAACCACACGGCCAGGCTGACCCAGCGGTAGGTGTACATGCGGTGTTTTAAGAGGCCCAGCAGGGGCAGGCACAGGGGCAGGGCCTTGAGGGCCAACCAGGAGCCGCCGGCCCGCAAAGGCGCCCAGGAGAGTTCCCAGCCCAGCGCCAGCACGATCAAGGCGAGCAAGCTGCTCACGGCCACCCAGCGGGTGAGGTTTACAAGTGCTTGCGCCGGGGCGGGAGGGTTTAGGGTACGTGGGGTCATGGAAATGGCATCATACTGGCCATGACGATGCCCCCCCGACTTCAAGTGTTTGTGGACAGCCTGGCCCGGTTCCCGTGGAAAAGCACGGCCCTGACCCTGCGCCAGCGCTTCCGCGAAGACCACCTCGGTTTGACGGCCAGCAGCCTGACCTTCACCACCACCATCGCGCTGGTGCCCCTGCTCACCGTAGCGCTGGCCGTGTTCACCGCCTTTCCCATGTTTGCCAAGTTTCAGGACGTGTTGCAAAAGTGGCTGATCGACAGCCTCATCCCCGACAACATCGCCCGCCAGGTGCTGGGCTACCTCACCCAGTTTGCCGGCAAGGCCAACCGGCTGGGCGCGGCCGGTCTGGCCGCCCTGGTGATCACCGCGCTGACTTTGGTCTTCACCATCGACCGCACCCTCAACACCATCTGGCGCGTGCGCCGGCCCCGCCCGCTGGGCCAGCGCATGCTCATCTACTGGGCCGCCATCACGGTCGGGCCCCTGCTGCTGGGCGCCAGCCTCAGCATCACGTCCTATGTGATCACCGCGTCGCGTGAAGTGGTCGATGGCTTGCCCGGCGGACTGCGCTTGTTGCTCGACACCTTGGAGTTCGGCCTGGTCGCCGGGGCCATGGCTGTCACCTACCGCTTTGTGCCCAACACTTTTGTGAAGTGGTCGCATGCCTGGGTAGGCGGCTTGTTTGCAGCGGCGGGCATTGAAGTTGCCAAAAAACTGCTTGCCATCTACTTGGGGCTGGTGCCCACCTACTCGGTGGTGTACGGCGCGTTTGCCACCCTGCCTATCTTGTTGGTCTGGATTTATCTGGCCTGGGTGATGGTGCTGCTGGGGGCGGTGACGGCGGCTTATCTGCCCAGCCTGCTCTCGGGCGTGCAGCGGCGCTTTCTGGCCAACGGCTGGGAGTTTCAGCTGGCGATGGAAGTGCTGCAGCAACTGCAGCAGGCGCGGTTGCAAACCGAAAAAGGCCTGAGCCTGAGCGAACTCTCGGCCCGCCTGCGTGTGGACCCCTTGTACCTGGAGCCGGTGCTGGAGAACCTCATCGCGCTGGACTGGGTGGGCGAAATCAGCGAACCCGAACCCCGCCGTGGCGCCCGCCATGTGCTGCTGGCCGACCCGCCAAGCACCTTGCTCGCGCCGCTGGTCCAACGCCTGCTGTTGCGCCGCGACAGCAGCACGCAAGCCGTGTGGGACAAAGGCGGCTTGAGCGCTTTGCGGCTGAGCGACGTGCTGTGAGGCGTCAGGCCGCGAACCAGTTCAGAACTTGATCTTGCCGGTCCAGATGTCCTTGTACATCACCCAGTCGCCCATGAAGCTGTAGAAGGGGCGCTTGAAGCTGGCCGGTTTGTTTTTCTCAAACCCGAAGTGCCCGACCCACGCAAAGCCGTAACCGCACAGCAGGCCATAAGCCAGGTACTGCACGCGCCCGGTGGCCAGCAGCATGGCAAAACAAATCAGCGCCAACGTGCTGCCCACAAAGTGCAGACGGCGGCAAGTGCGGTTGCTGTGTTCGCCCAAGTAGAAGGGGTAGAAGTCGGCGAAGGTTTTGAGGCTTTGGATGTCGGCTCTGGCGGTGGTGGGTGAGGTCATGTTGGTCTCCTGTTGATGTTGTGGGGTATAGCTTAGCCTGAGTGTCCAAGCTTGTGGTTGTGCAGCAGTGTTTTAGGTTATGTGTGAGGCAATAAAATGGAATTACAGTGCTAAATAATCCATACACCCTTGCTGCGCTAGCCCTTGCTATTGGTTTCATGCTGGGTCTCGGCATAACTGGTTATCGGTCAAATTCGTTTCAAAATCGTGGAGAACACCATGTTCGCGAACAGCTGCAAATTCACTTTGAAGCGCCTGATTTTCATCTCTTAAACCACATTACGCTCAAGCTCAAAGATGGAACCACACAGATTGATCACATCTTGGTGTCTAGGTATGGGGTGTTCGTAATCGAGACTAAGGACTACAGCGGTTGGATTTTTGCTAACTCTCAACACACGACTTGGACTCGGGTTTTGTACGGTGGTAAGTTCAAGTTTCAAAACCCGATTTTTCAGAACTTTCGCCACACCCAAGCGGTCCAAGATTTGCTCGAATTTTTGCCTCCCAGTGCAATCAAATCAGTTGTGGTTTTTGCCGGCACCGCCGAATTCAAAACAGATATGCCATCCGGGGTCTTCACAATGTCAGGGCTTATCGAACACATACGCAGTTTTAAGGAAGAGGTTTTGTCATTAAACCGGGTTCAATTCTGCGTTGGTCGTTTGGAAACAACCCGGCTTGCAATTACCAGCCTTACCGATCTGGAGCATTTGCAGAGCTTGGAGTATCGGCACAGCAAACGCAAGTAACGATCGATAGTGATCGAGAATTCAAAGCTCGGAAAAATCCAGAGAGTTCATTAACTCTTTATCGAAAACTGCGCATGCAAAAACCCCCGGAACCTCGCCCGCCCACCCCGCGTGGGGCTTTCGGTGAGTCGGTAATCCGGAAAGCGTTTTAAGAAACGCCCAATCGCCACACGCCCCTCCAGCCGCGCCAGGCTCAGACCCGCGCATTGGTGGATGCCAAAGCCGAAGGCCAGGTGGCGGTTGTCGGCGCGGTCGAGTTGCAAGGTGTCGGGGTTGTTGAACTGCGCCGGGTCGCGGTTGGCCGCGCCGATGCACAGCGTCACCAGCGCCCCCTCGGGCAGGTACACGCCGCCCACTTCACAGGCTTTGAGCGCGCGGCGGTTGCCCAGCTGGTTGGACGATTCAAAGCGCAAGAACTCATCCACGGCCGGGGTCAGCAGGGCTTCGAGTGCCGTGGCTTCATCGCCCGCGGCTTGCAGGCCCCGCAAGAGCGTGGCTTTGGCGGCGGGGTGTTCTTGCAGGCACACCAGCGCGTTGCCGATCAGGTTGGTGGTGGTTTCGTGCCCGGCGTTCAAAATAAAAATGCAGTTTTGCAGCAGCTCGACTTCGCTGAGCTGTTCGCCACCGGCTTCGCCCTGGATGAGGCGGGTGAGCACATCGTGCTCGGGGTCGCCGGGGCGGCGGCGGCGTTCGCTCACCAGCGTGCGCAGGTAGGCCAGCATGTCGCTCACCGCGCGGTTGCCCAGCGCGTGTTGTTCGGCGCTGAGCTTGGGCTCCAGCGCCCCGAGGATGGCCAGTGACCAGGCCCGCAGCGGCCCGCGGTCGGCGTGCGGCACACCGAGCAGGTTGCCGATGATCTCCACCGGAATGGCCGAGGCAAAGTCTTCAATCAAATCGCCGCCACCGCGGGCCTCCAGCTGGTCGAGCAGGCTGTCCACCAAGGTGATGAGACCGGGCTCCATCTCGGCAATGGCGCGGCGGGTAAGCGCGCCCATGATGAGTTTGCGCACGCGGGTGTGCAGCGGCGGGTCGTTGAACACCAGGCTGGTGGTGTGGTGTTCAAACAGCGGCGCGGGGTTCGATGCGTCGTACGGCGCGATGTTGTACTTGGGCGCGAACTCCACGCGCTTGTCGGCACTGAAGCTCTGCGCATCGCGGTACACCGCCACCAGATCGGCATAGCGGGAGAGGAAGTAGCTGCCGTCGGGCATTTGACGCACCGGCTGGCTTTGGCGCAGCGCGGCGTACACGGGGTAGGGGTTGGTGTAGAAGTCGGCGGGCAATTCGCGCAGATCAAACGCTTGCGCGATGGCCTGTGCGCGCTCGGGCGACATGGGGGGTGTGATGGTAATGCTCATGCCGGGCTGAGAACAAAGTCAACGCGCATTAAGTGCGCAGAAAGTCCCGGATGGCAAACAAGGTGTCGTCTGGGCGCTCGCTCATCTGGTGGTGGCCCACCGGCAGGTTGAGCACGCGCACGGTCTTGCCGCTCTCGCGGGCCTTGCTGATGAGGCTTTGTGCGGCTTTGGGCTGGGTCATCTGGTCTTGCGCGCCCAGCACAAACAGCACCGGGCACTCAATCTGCGCCATGGCTTCTTCGCCGTGGGCATAGCTGTCGCAGGCTTTGAAGCCGCGGTAGAACACATTGGTCTGCGTGTTGCTCGCCAGCACGCGCCGCCCCAGAGCCATGCCCACCCCATACACCCAGGTGCCCGGCCCGAGCACCGAGGGTGGCGCGGCCAGGGTGCTGCGCGAAAACACCTGAATCATCTCCAGCGCTTTCATGGGGTCGTTGAGAGACGTCTCCAGCAGCGCGGGGGAGACCTTCATCGGGTAGGCGGTGCCCACCAGCACCAGATGGCTGACCCGCGCCTTGAGTTGCGAGGCGGCTTCCAGCGCGATGAGCGAGCCCCAGCTGTGGCCGACCAGCGCGGCGCGTTGCACGCCGGCAGCGTCCAGCAGGGCTGCGATGAAGGCGGCGGCTTGTTCCACCGTCTCGGGCGCCTCGCCGCCGCTGCGGCAGTGGCCGGGCAGGTCCACCGCCAGCACATTGAAGCCGTGGTTGGCCAGGTAGCGGCTTTGCAGAATCCACACGCTGTGGTCGTTGAGCACGCCGTGGATGAAGACGACGGTGGGCAGCGCGGGGTCAAAAGTTTTGCCGCCGGTGTAGCAATAGGCGGGAGCGTTGTGCACAGTGAGTTGCATGGCGTTTTCCTTCAGCGGTTTGATCAGGCGGCTTTCTCAGCGGCTTTGAGGGCGCGCTTGAGGTCGTCAATCAAATCGTCCGGGTCTTCCAGCCCGATGGACAGGCGGATGGTGCCTTGCGAGATGCCGGCGCTTTGCAGCGCTTCGTCGCTCATGCGGAAGTGCGTGGTGCTGGCCGGGTGGATGACGAGGCTGCGGCAGTCGCCCACATTGGCCAGGTGGCTGAAGAGTTTGAGTGTCTCGATGAACTTCTTGCCCTGCGCGCGGCTGCCCTTGATGTCAAAGCTGAACACCGAGCCCGCGCCGCGCGGCAACAAGCGCTTGGCCAGCGCGTGGCTCGGGTGGCTTTCCAGCAGCGGGTGGCCCACGCGCGACACGAAAGCTTGGCTCGCCAAAAACGCCACCACTTTTTCGGTGTTGC
>CANGMW010000153.1 GCA_947454695.1 Comamonadaceae bacterium
CAGGGCCGCTGTGAAGGCCTCCAGCGCCAGCTGGCTGGCCTTGCGGCTGGCCACGGTCTCGGCCTTGGTGTGCGCCGCCACGGCGGCATCCACCGCCACTTGGGCAAAGTTTTTCGGCAACTCGCCTTTCACGCGGCGCAGCAGCTCTGCAGCTTCTTTGGGATACGCGGCCTTGTAGGCGGTAAATTTTTTGTTCCAGGCGGCCTCGGCTTGTTGGCCTTTGGCTTTGGCGCTCCAGTCGGCATAGACATCTTTCGGAATGTCAAACGGTGCCGCCGTCCAGCCCAGCGCTTCACGGGTGAGGCGGATTTCCTCCGCGCCCAGCGGCTCGCCATGCGCCTTGGCGGTGTTGGCGCGGTTCGGGCTGCCTTGGCCGATGGCGGTTTTGCAAATGATCAAGGTGGGCTTGTCGGCCGAGGTTTTGGCGGTGGCAATGGCGCGTGAGACAGCCGCCGCGTTGTGCCCATCCAGCGGGCCGATCACGTTCCAGCCATACGCTGAAAAACGCTGTGCGGTGTTGTCGATGAACCAGGGCGTCACCTGACCATCAATCGAGATGCCGTTGTCGTCATACAGGGCCACGAGTTTGTTGAGTTTCCAAGCCCCCGCCAAAGCAGCGGCTTCGTGGCTGATGCCCTCCATCAGGCAACCGTCGCCCAGAAACACATAGGTGTGGTGATCAATGACTTCGTGACCGGTGCGGTTGAATTCACGCGCCAGCAGCTTTTCGGCCAGCGCCATACCCACGGCGTTGGTCACGCCCTGACCCAGCGGGCCGGTGGTCGTTTCCACCCCGGGGGTGATGCCCACTTCCGGGTGGCCGGCGGTCTTGCTGTGCAATTGGCGGAAGTTTTTCAACTCGGCCATGGGCAGGTCATACCCGCTCAGGTGCAGCAAGGCGTACAGCAGCATGGAAGCATGGCCGTTGGAGAGCACAAAGCGATCGCGGTCGAGCCAATGCGGGTTAGTAGGGTTATGTCGCAGGTGTTCGCCCCACAGGGCGACGGCCATATCAGCCATGCCCATGGGCGCGCCGGGATGCCCGGAGTTGGCTTGTTGAACTGCGTCCATCGCCAGTGCGCGGATTGCGTTGGCCATTTGTTGGGTGTTTGCCATGTGGGGGAAAGCTCCGCGGAGTGGTCGGGGAAAACCCGTTATTTTACCGGCGCTGACTGGCGACTTTCTGACACGGCTGAGCTGATTGGGCCCGCGATCGTCTAAAGTTCGACCTGTGTCTTCCTCAACCCCCATCCAAGCCATGGTGCTGGCCGCCGGTCGTGGCGAGCGCATGCGCCCGCTCACCGACCACACGCCCAAGCCGCTGCTCGAAGTCCATGGCCGCCCTTTGCTGCAGTGGCATGTGGACGCTTTGGCCCAGGGTGGATTTACCCGCCTGGTGATCAACACGGCCTGGCTGGGCGAGCAGATCAGCGCTTATTTCGGCCCGGCACCCCAGACCCGTCAAGGTACGCCCGTGCATATCGACTTCTCCCATGAATGCCTGGACTTTGGCGGTGCGCTGGAAACCGCTGGCGGGATCGTGCGCGCCCTGCCCCGGTTGGGCGAGGTGTTTTGGGTGGTCGCCGGCGATGTGTTCGCGCCGGATTTTGTGTTTTCAATGCAAGCCGTGACCCGCTTCCTGGCCAGCGACAAACTGGCGCACCTCTGGCTGGTACCCAACCCAGCGCACAACCCCAAAGGCGATTTCGGCCTAGCGGGCAGCAAGTCTTTAGGCGGCGCGCAACTGGCTCTGAACAAGAGCGATGAGCAGTACACCTACAGCACCATTGGCCTGTACCGCCGCGCCCTGTTTGAAGCCCCGTGGTGTGAGGTACCCGCGGGCAACCCGGATGGCGTTAAGACGCCGTTGGCACCGCTGTTACGTCGCGCCATCGACCAGCAACGCGTGAGCGCGGAGATTTTCACCGGCGCCTGGACCGATGTGGGCACCCCACAACGGCTGGCCCAACTCAACATGACCCCATGAGACATCGAGTCCGAGCACTTTATGAACCCTCTTGCACCCACTGATCTGTACGCCCAACGCCGCCAGCGGCTCGCTGCGCAACTCGGCCCGGGTGGCTTGGCCATCATCCCCACCAGTCCGGAGCGTTCGCGCAACCGCGACAACGACCACCTGTACCGGCACGACAGTTATTTTTATTACCTCACCGGTTTCACGGAGCCCAATGCCTGGCTGGTCTTGACCAGCGAGGGCCATTGCACCCTGTTTTGCAATCCCAAGGACCTCGAGCGCGAGATCTGGGACGGCATTCGACTGGGGCCCGAAGCGGCACCCCGCGCGCTGGGCGTGGAGGCGGCGTCCTCGGTTCAAACCTTGGACGAGCAGCTGCCCCGTTTGCTGGAAAACCGTCATGCGGTGTGGTACCCCTTTGCCATCCATGCCGGACTCGAGTCCCGGCTGGAGGGCTGGCTGAGCCAGGTGCGCGCACGTGTGCGTTTCGGGGCGGTGTGCCCTGATCAGCAACGCGATCTGTGCGCACTTTTGGATGAGATGCGCCTGTTCAAAGACGCGCATGAGCTGGCCGTGATGCGCCGCGCTGCGCAAATCAGTGCCGGCGCACACATCCGGGCCATGCAGTTGTCGGCCCGCATGCTGCGTGCCGGGGAGCCGGTGCGTGAATACCATTTAGACGCCGAGTTGCTGCATGAGTTTCGCCGGCACGGCTCCCAACACCCGGCCTACGGCTCCATCGTGGCTGCAGGCGCCAATGCGTGCGTGTTGCACTACCGCGCTGACGCCGCGCCCATCCGCGACGGCGAGTTAGTGTTGATTGACGCCGGCTGTGAACTCGATGGCTATGCGTCCGACATCACGCGCACCTTCCCGGCCAATGGGCGCTTCAGCGGGCCGCAACGCGATTTGTATGAGCTGGTGCTCGCGTCCCAAAACGCCGCCGTGGCCGCAACCCGCGCAGGGGCACGCTTCACCGACCCGCACGAGGCCACGGTGCGGGTCCTGTCGCAAGGTCTGCTGGATCTGGGTCTTCTGGATAAGTCCAAGCTTGGCGGGGTAGACGATGTGATCGCCCAGCGCAGCTATTTCAAGTTCTATATGCACCGCACCAGCCACTGGCTGGGCATGGATGTGCATGATTGCGGCAGCTATGTGGAGCCTTCAGAAATCGGGCAATTCAGCGAGCGGCGCGATCCTGTGAGTGGCGAGCTCATCAAGGACCGCGCAAGCCGCATCCTTCGGGCCGGCATGGTGCTCACCCTGGAGCCTGGCCTGTATGTGCGCGCAGCCGACGACGTGCCCGGCGCTTTTCACAACATCGGCATCCGCATTGAAGACGACGCGATCGTCACCGAGCAGGGCTGCGAATTGATCAGCCGGGACGTGCCTGTGACCGTTGCTGACATTGAGGCACTGATGGCTGGCTGAGCCCTGTAAACACAGGTCTACAATCACATCCCTTACCCGCATCCCGTAGGTGGTCTGGTTCGCATGTGCCACCCGGGTTTGCCAGCAGGAGAAAACTACATGTCCAGTACGCCGCCCAAGTCCAACAACAAACAAGCGGAGCTGCGCCAAGCCGCGCTCGATTACCACCAGTTCCCCACCCCCGGAAAAATTGCCATTGCGGCCACCAAGCAGCTGGTCAACCAACACGACCTGGCCTTGGCCTATTCACCCGGCGTGGCGTCGCCTTGCGAAGAAATCGTCAAGGACCCCAACAACGCGTTCAAGTACACCAGCCGCGGCAATCTCGTCGCTGTCATCACCAACGGCACGGCGGTGCTGGGCTTGGGCGATATCGGCCCCTTGGCGGCCAAGCCGGTGATGGAAGGCAAAGGCGTTCTGTTCAAGAAGTTCGCTGGCATCGACGTGTTCGACATTGAGATCAATGAAAAGCACGACCTGGACAAGCTGGTGGACATCATCGCGTCCCTTGAGCCAACCTTTGGCGGCATCAACCTGGAAGACATCAAAGCGCCTGACTGCTTCTACATCGAGCGCAAGTTGCGTGAGCGCATGAAGATCCCGGTCTTTCATGACGACCAGCACGGCACCGCGATTGTGGTGGCCGCCGGCCTGCTCAACGGCCTGAAGGTGGTGGGCAAAGACATCAAAAACATCAAGCTGGTCACCTCGGGGGCTGGTGCGGCTGCGCTGGCTTGCTTGGGCCTGCTGTTGAAAATGGGGCTGCCCCGTCAGAACATTTTCGTGACCGATTTGGCCGGCGTGGTCTATGAAGGCCGCACCGAGCTGATGGACGATGACAAACGCCAGTTCATGCAAAAAACCAGTGCCCGCACTTTGGGCGAGGTGATTGAAGGCGCGGATATCTTCCTGGGCCTGTCCGCCGGCGGCGTACTCAAACCCGACATGGTCAAGCGCATGGCGGCCAATCCGATTATTTTTGCGCTGGCCAATCCCAACCCGGAAATTTCTCCCGAAGACGTCAAAAAAGTTCGCGACGATGCGATCATGGCCACCGGCCGCACGGACTACCCCAATCAGGTCAACAACGTGCTGTGCTTCCCCTACATCTTCCGCGGTGCGCTGGATGCGGGCGCCTCCACCATCACCGATGAGATGGAGATCGCTGCCGTTCACGCCATGGCTGAACTGGCTCAGGCCGAGCAAAGCGATGTGGTCGCCGCCGCCTACGCGGGCGAGAAGCTGGCGTTCGGCCCGGAATACCTGATTCCCAAACCGTTTGACCCTCGCCTGATGATCAAGATCGCGCCGGCCGTGGCCCAAGCAGCCGCGGACAGCGGCGTGGCGCAGCGCCCCATCCAGGACATGGATGCTTATCGCGAGAGATTGCAAAGTTTTGTCTATGCCTCAGGCACGCTGATGAAGCCCATCTTCACGGCCGCCAAAAAGGCTGTAAAACGTCGCGTGGGTTATTCCGAAGGAGAAGACGAACGCGTGCTGCGCGCCGCCCAGATCGTGGTGGATGAGGGCCTGGCCCGTCCGACCTTGATTGGCCGCCCGGCCATCATTGCGCAACGCATCGAAAAGTTCGGCCTGCGTCTGAAAGAAGAACTGGACTACGACGTTGTCAACGTTGAGCAAGACCACCGCTACCGCGACTTCTGGCAAACCTACCACCGCATGACCGAGCGCAAGGGCGTGACCGAGCCGATTGCCAAAATCGAAATGCGCCGGCGCCTCTCGCTGATCGGCGCCATGCTCTTGCAAAAGGGCGACGTCGACGGCCTGATTTGTGGCACCTGGGGCGTCACCGCCTTGCATTTGCAGTACATCGACCAAGTCATTGGCAAACGCGCCGGCGTGAACACCTATGCCTGCATGAACGGCGTGCTGCTTCCCGAACGCCAACTGTTCCTGGTCGACACCCACGTCAATTACGACCCGACCGCCGAGGAGCTGACCGAAATCACCATCCTGGCGGCTGAAGAAATGGTGCGTTTTGGTCTGCGGCCCAAGGTCGCGCTGCTGAGCCACTCCAACTTCGGCACCAGCAACCAACCCAGCGCCATCAAGATGCGCCAGACGCTGGAGCTTCTACGCGCCAAAGCTCCCTGGATGGAAGTGGACGGCGAAATGCATGGGGATGTAGCCCTGGACAGCGTGGCACGCGCGGGCTTGATGCCCAACAGCACGCTCAGCGGCGAAGCGAATTTGCTTGTTTTGCCGAATATCGATGCCGCGAATATTGCCTACAACCTGCTCAAAACGGCAGCTGGTGGCAACATTGCCATCGGCCCGGTTCTGTTGGGCGCTGCCAAACCCGTTCATATCCTTACGGCGAGCACGACTGTTCGCCGTATTGTGAACATGACAGCCTTAACTGTAGCGGATGCAAATTCGAATAGATAAGACTAAAATCGACAGCAAGCGCTAACTAAGTCGCTATTTTCCTCAGCAAGGGCCTGCTCAAGATTTGAGCAGGCCCTTGCTTTTTCAGACCAAATCAGCGACACTTCGACCCCTGAGGTTTTCGGGTTTACCCGTGCGGTTCGGCTGATTTCAACACTTTCTTTTGCACAATAAGTTTGCACTTGCTAGCTTCTTTTACGTGAAAGTGACCGGTTGCGTGACATCCCGCGCACCTGAGATGCCGTTACCAAATTAACCGCGATATGTTTTGAAAAGCCGATCTAGACGAACTCAGGGTCGGGCTTTGTGCTGATTTGAAGTTTTAAAGAAAGTGATGCGAGGATGGATACACCACTTCGTTCTGTAAGAACCAATATCGTTCAGTCGATCCG
>CANGMW010000154.1 GCA_947454695.1 Comamonadaceae bacterium
GAGGCTGCCTTTGAGCACGACCACGCCGCCGGTGGGCATGAGGGCCTGGTGCGTGGGTACCACCACCTCGCCATCGGGCGCGGGCACATCGGCGAGTTCGTCGGTGAGGGTCCGACCGCTCAGCGTGAGCACATCGCCGTGCAGGAAGCCGCCATCGAGCAAAGCCTTGAGCACCACACGCGTGCCCCCGGCGCGGTGCAGGTCCAGCGCGAGGTATTTGCCCCCGGGCTGCAGGTTGGCGATGAGCGGCGTGCGCCCGAAAATCTCGGCCACATCGTCCAGCGTGAAGGCGATGCCCACCTCGTGCGCAATCGCCGGCAAGTGCAGACCCGCGTTGGTGGAGCCGCCGGTGGCCGCCACCGCAGCGCAGGCGTTTTCCAAAGACTTGCGGGTGATGAGGTCGCGCGGCAGCGGACCGCCCTCGCGGATGATTTGCGTCACGCGCTCGCCAGCTTGACGCGCCATGGCGAGTCGCTGGCTGTAGACCGCCGGCATCATGGCCGAGCCGGGCATGGCCAGGCCCAGGGCCTCAGCCACCATGGCCATGGTGTTGGCGGTGAACTGGCCCGGGCACGAACCCACGGTGGGCGAGCAGCTGCGCTCCAAACCCTGCAGTTCTTCTTCAGTCATCTCGCCGGCCAGCACCTTGCCCACGCCTTCATAGGCGGTGAGGATGGTCACGTCTTTGCCTTGCCAGTGGCCCGGCAGCATGGCGCCGCCGTACACAAACACGCTGGGGCGGTTCAGTCGCGCCATGGCCATGAGCACGCCGGGCAGGGTCTTGTCGCAACCGGCAAAGCCGACCAGACCGTCATACGCATGCGCGGTGGCCACGGCCTCGATGGAGTCGGCAATCAGCTCACGCGAGACCAGGCTCATGCGCATGCCTTTGTGGTTCATCGACAAACCATCCGAGACGGAAATCGTGGCGAAAGGCACCGGAATGCCCTGGCCCGCGGCCACGCCCAATCGCGCCGCATCGACTTGCGGCGCCAGTGACATGGAGCAGGGCGTGGTCTCGCCCTGCTGGCTGACGATGCCCACCATGGGTTTGCCAAAGTCGGCGTCGTCCATGCCCATGGCGCGCAAAAACGCGCGGTGTGGCGTGCGGTTCATGCCTTGCGTGATGTCGTTGGACAGCAGTTGATCGCGGGGTTTGAAGCGGGGTGTTGTGTCGGAACTCATGGGGGTGTGGGCGTGTGCAGGGTGACGGGGTAGAAGGGAAGGGTCGTGGGCTTAGCGGGCATCATGCCCGATGCAATGGCGCACGAAGGCGCTCAGGTCATGCTGGTGGATCAAGCGGTCATCGGCCAGACCGAGGTCGGCGGCCAGCGCAAAGTCCACCGTCTCGGGCCAGTTGCCGAACTGGGCTTGCAAGGGGGCGGCGGGGTCAAAGCTGATCAGCGCGGGTGCGCGCGGGTCGATCGTGCCCAGGGCATCGATGAGGGCGTCGACCTTCACCGGCCAGGTGGGTGCGTTGACCACGCCGTCAGTGCGGTGCTTGTGCACGGTGCTTTGCCAAGCGTCAAAAGGAATTTGGCTGAGTTGCCAGAGTTGGTCGATGGTGCTTTGGGTGCTGCACAGCCAGATGCAGGCCTGGGGCGTGACCGGGCACACAAACGCGCGGCCTTGCAGGGGCTCGCGGATGATGTCACTGTTAAAGCCCGACAGCGCGCCGTTGGGGGCTTGGGGCCGCACCACCACGCCGGACAGGCGCAGGCAGCGGCCGTCGAGCTCGCCGCGGCGCGAGAGGTCGTGGATCATCAGCTCCAGCATGCGCTTGTGCGTGCCGTAGCTTAAGTGCGGGTGCACTGGGGTCTGGTCGCTGACTTGGCGCGGCAAGTCGATGCCAAACACGGCAATCGAGCTGGCAAACAACCACTGCACCTTGGGGCCGCCGTTCACAAACTGTTGGCGTGCTTGATCCAGCCCGTGCTGGGTGGCATGCAGATTGACGTCCAGCCCCAGCGGGTAATCGCGCTCGGCCGGGCCGCTCACAATCGCCGCCAGGTGAAACACCTGGTGCACCGGCGTGTTCATCAGTTCTTGCCATAACGCAGCTTGGGTCAAGTCCCCGCTGACCCAGCGAACGCCAGGGGGGATGTCGTGGGCGGCCTGCACATCGGTGAGGGTCAGACGGATGCGACCCTGCGCGACCAAAGGCTGCAAATACCGCTCGATCAATTGCTGTGCGATGAAGCCCGCAGCGCCCGTGACCAGGATGTGGGGAAGCTCAGAGGTGGACATGGCGGGATATGGTGGGATATGGGGGCTGTGAGGGGGCTGTGAGCACGGCCAAGTTTAGCGGTTCAGCCCGTAGAGTACAGCGCAGTTTCAAGCGCTGAAATGACAACAGCCCGCACAAGGCGGGCTGTTGTCGGGGTGAGCTTGCGCCAAGTTGGCGGCAAGCTCAATAGACAGCTTAGCTATTGAGCTCTTTTTTCATCGTGTCGTGGTCAAGCTCTTTTTCCCAGTTCGAGACCACGACGGTGGCCACACCGTTGCCTATGAAGTTGGTCAGCGCGCGGGCTTCCGACATGAAGCGGTCAATACCCAGAATCAGCGCCAAGCCGGCTACGGGAATCGTGGGGATGACGGCCAGGGTGGCTGCCAGCGTGATGAAGCCGGCCCCCGTGACACCGGAGGCGCCTTTGGAGGTCAGCATCGCCACGCCCAACATGGTGAGTTGTTGGGTCAGCGTGAGCTCAATGTTGAGCGCTTGCGCCACAAACAAAGCGGCCATGGTGAGGTAAATGTTGGTGCCGTCCAGGTTGAAGGAGTAGCCCGAAGGCACGACCAAGCCCACCACCGATTTGGAGCAGCCCAGTTTTTCCAGCTTGCGCATCAAAGGCACCAGGGCCGACTCAGAAGAGGAGGTGCCCAGCACGGTGAGCAGTTCTTCTTTGATGTAGACGATGAATTTGAAGATGTTAAAACCCGTGAACGCGGCGATAGCGCCCAGCACCACAACCACGAACACGATGCACGTCAGGTAGAAGCTGCCCATCAAAGCGGCCAGAGGTTTGAGCGCGGCCACGCCGTATTTGCCCAGCGTGAAAGCCATGGCGCCACCCGCACCAATGGGGGCGAGCTTCATGATGGCATTCATCATGGCAAAAAAGATGTGCGAGGCGTCTTCAATGAAGGCGTGCACGGCGTTTTGCGCTTTGCCCATGTGCAGCATGGCGTAGCCAAAGAGAATGGAGATCAGCAGTACTTGCAACAAGTCCCCCGAGCCGGTGAAGGCGTCGGCAAAGGTTTTGGGAATGATGTGCAGGATGAAGTCCACTGTGTTTTGCTCAGTCGCGGCTTTGGCGTAGTTGGAGACGGCTTTGCCATCCAAGGTGGCCGGGTCGACGTTGAAGCCGTCGCCCGGGCGCAGCACGTTCATGACGATCAAGCCAATGGCCAGTGCCAGGGTGGAGACCACTTCAAAGTAGATCAGTGCTTTGCCGCCCACGCGGCCGACTTTTTTCATGTCGCCGGCACCCGCAATGCCCAACACCACGGTGCAGAAAATCACCGGGCTGATCAGCATTTTGACCAGCGAAATAAACCCGTCACCCAAAGGCTTGAGCTTCACGGCATCGACCGGATCGAGCACGCCAAACGTGCCGCCCGCGATGATGGCGATCAAAACCCAAAAGTAAAGGTGACCTGTGAGACGTTTCATTTTTTTCTTCCCTAATGAAGTGATGGCAGCGACGAGGGCATCGCCGGACCTGGGCGCAGGTCTGTAAAACGTTGCAGCCTGATCTGACTGCGACCCCCGCTATTGTTCTGCCCGTCTAGCGCGTGGCAATTGTGGAAACCCACATCGACCCCGTCAGACTTTTCCGATTTTTAGAAAATTATCCACCCCGAATTTTGCATTGTGGGATCGGAACCCATAAACGTCAGCCCCCTGCAATCAAAAGGACGCAAAATTAGGACATAGCCGTTGCCAACCCGTCTGTTTCGGGAAAGCCAAGGACGGCTTTTACTTACATCTTTTTGGAGATAGGTCATGAGTACACAACAGCCCACCATCATTTACACCCTCACCGATGAAGCGCCACGTTTGGCCACGGCCTCGTTTTTGCCGATCATCCGCACGTTTGCCGCGCCCGCGGGCATCAACGTCACCGAGAGTGATATTTCAGTGGCGGCCCGGGTGCTGGGTGAATTCCCCGAGTGTCTGACCGAAGCGCAAAAAGTGCCCAATACGCTCAATGAGTTGGGCAAAAAAACGCTGGAGCCTGACGCCAACATCATCAAGCTGCCCAACATCAGCGCATCGGTTGGTCAGCTCGAGGCTTGTATTAAGGAGCTGCAAAGCAAAGGCTTTGCCATCCCCGACTTTCCGGAAGATCCTAAGACGGATGAAGCCAAGTCCATTCGCGCCCGCTATTCGCGCTGCATCGGCAGCGCGGTGAACCCGGTGCTGCGCGAAGGCAACTCCGACCGCCGCGCGCCCAAGGCGGTGAAAGAGTACGCCCGCAAGAATCCGCATTCCATGGCCGAGTGGAGCCAGGCGTCGCGCTCGCATGTCTCACACATGCACCATGGCGACTTCTACCATGGTGAAAAATCTCTGACGCTGGACAAAGCCCGCGATGTGCGCATGGAGCTGGTGGGTAAGAGCGGCAAAACCGTGGTGCTCAAACCCAAAGTCTCGCTGCTGGCCGGCGAGATCATCGACAGCATGTTCATGAGCAAGAAAGCGCTGTGCGAGTTCTATGAGAAGGAAATTGAAGACGCGCACAAAACCGGCGTGATGTTCTCGCTGCACGTCAAGGCCACCATGATGAAGGTCTCGCACCCGATCGTGTTCGGTCACTGCGTCAAGATCTTCTACAAAGACGCGTTTGCCAAGCACGGCGCCTTGTTTGATGAGTTGGGTGTGAACGTGAACAACGGCATGGCCAATCTGTTCGACAAGATCGCCACCTTGCCGCAAAGCAAGCAAGACGAAATCAACCGTGACCTGCACGCCTGCCACGAGCATCGCCCCGAGCTGGCCATGGTGGATTCGGCCAAAGGCATCACCAATTTCCATTCGCCCAACGACATCATCGTGGACGCCTCCATGCCCGCCATGATCCGCAACGGCGGCAAGATGTGGGGCGCCGATGGCCGGCTGAAGGACGTCAAGGCCGTGATGCCTGAATCCACCTTTGCGCGCATTTACCAGGAGATGATCAACTTCTGCAAATGGCATGGCAACTTTGATCCCAAAACCATGGGCACTGTGCCCAACGTGGGCCTGATGGCGCAGCAAGCCGAAGAATACGGCTCGCACGACAAGACCTTTGAGATCGCCGAAGACGGTGTGGTCAATATCGTGGACATCGCCACCGGCGACGTGCTGCTGGCACAAAACGTGGAAGCCGGCGATATCTGGCGTATGTGCCAGGTGAAAGACGCGGCGATCCGTGACTGGGTCAAATTGGCCGTGACCCGTGCGCGTAACTCCGGCATGCCCGCTGTGTTCTGGCTGGACCCCTACCGTCCGCACGAGAACGAGTTGATCAAGAAGGTTCAGACTTACCTCAAAGACCATGACACTGCAGGACTGCACATCGAGGTCATGTCGCAGGTTCGTGCGATGCGCTACACGCTGGAGCGTGTCATCCGTGGCCTGGACACCATCTCGGTGACTGGCAACATCCTGCGCGACTACCTGACCGACCTCTTCCCCATCATGGAACTGGGCACCAGCGCCAAGATGCTGTCCATCGTGCCCCTGATGGCGGGTGGCGGCATGTACGAAACTGGCGCGGGCGGCTCCGCACCTAAGCACGTGCAACAGCTAGTAGAAGAAAATCACCTGCGCTGGGATTCGCTGGGTGAGTTTTTGGCCTTGGCCGTATCACTGGAAGACCTGGGCCTGAAAACCAACAACGCCAAAGCCAAAGTGCTGGCCAAAACGCTCGATGCGGCGACCGGCAAACTGTTGGACAACAACAAAAACCCCTCGCCTAAAACCGGGCAGCTCGACAACCGCGGCAGCCAGTTTTATTTGGCGCTGTTTTGGGCACAGGAATTGGCTGCCCAACAAGACGATGCGGATTTGGCCAAGCGTTTTGCGTCACTGGCCAAGCAACTGGCCGATCAGGAAAAAACCATCGTGGCTGAACTCGCAGCAGTGCAAGGCAAGCCGGCTGATATCGGCGGCTACTACCTGCCCGACACTGCCAAACTCGA
>CANGMW010000155.1 GCA_947454695.1 Comamonadaceae bacterium
GGTTTGAATTCACCCTCCACCGGACGACCCAGATGCGAGGTGACCATGACGGCCGCACCGGCGTCCAGCGCCATGCGGATGCAGGGCAGGGAGGCGCGGATGCGCGTGTCTTCGGTGATGTTCCCCGCATCGTCTTGCGGCACATTGAGGTCGGCACGGATGAAAACGCGTTGGCCTTTAGCGCGGCCTTGTGTGCACAGGTCTTGGAATCGGATGAAGTTCATGGTGAAGTCGCCGTGGATCGTGAGAAGGGTTGCGGTCGACCGCTCAGCGGTCAAAACGAGGGCAATTTTAGGCGCGCTGGCTTACGCAAAGCTTCGGCGTTCCTCACCAGCCCAGACCCACATGCAGGGGCAGGTACACCGCCATGCCCACGATCAGGGTGCCCAGCACGGCATGGCGGCTGGTACGGCGCAGGAAATACCACAGGGCGCCGGCCAGTACGGCAAACAAGCGCGCGTCCTGCCAGGTGCTGACCAGCTGGCCTTGCGTCATGACCATCTCGGGCACGATCACCGCCGAAAGCGCCGCGATGGGGGCGTACTGCAAGCCGCGCTGCGCCCAAGCGGGCAGGCTCCAGTCATGCCGGCTGATGAAGAAAAATGAGCGGGACAACACGGTCACCAGCGCCATGCCGACGATGACGCCCAGCGTCCACAGGTCGGTCTGGTTCATGCGGCCTCCTTGCTGAGGTTCTGGGTTTTTTCCAGCACCACACACAGCAGCACCGACAAGCCAATGGCCACCAAAATGTTGAGCTTGAAAGGCAGGGCAAACGCCAGCACCGCAGCCGCCCCCGCCACACACGCGGCCACGACGCGCAGCCGGTTGGTGATGAGCGAACAAGCCACGCCCAGCAAAGACAAAATGCCCGCAAAGCCCAGTCCCCACTGCGGCGGCACCGAGTGCGCCAGCGCAATCCCGATCAGGCTGGCGCCTTGCCAGCCCAACCAGTTGGTGGTGCAGCCGCCCAGCAGATAAGCCACCTGGGCTTGCTGCTCGGCCACGCTCTGCGGCGCGCTGGCATAGCGGCGGGTGAAGATGACGTAGCTCAGGTCGGTGGTGGTGTAGCCGGTGAACAAACGCCGAAGAAGCGGCAGGTGCATGAGGTGGGCGCGCAGGTGGGCACTGAACACCACGAAGCGCAGGTTCACGCAAAACGCGGTGGCCCAAATCACCAGCACGGGCGCACCCGCGGCAATGAGCGGAATGGCCGCGAGCTGCGAACTGCCGGCATAGACCAGCAGCGTCATGGCGATGGCCTCGAACAAACTCATGCCGGACTTGATCATGGCCACGCCGGTCATGAGACCCCAGGCGGCCATGCCGGGGGCCACCGCCAGCATGTCGCGCATGCCTTGCCGGTATTCGGGGTGGCGGGTCAGTCCGAAGAATTGGCGCATGGTGAGCTGAAGTGCTGATGAGCTCAGGGCTCAGACCGGGGCCATGACGGCGCCGGCGCTCATGGCGAAGCCCCGCAAAAACTCGCCCACCGGCAGTCGTTTGCCGCCGGCGCGCTGCAGCTCGGTGAGGCGCAGCACGCCCTGGCCGCATTGCACCAGCACACCGTGGTCGTCCACCGCCAGCACGGTGCCGGGAGGCTGGGCGGCCATCGTGGCGGCATCCACGGCCTGCGCTTGCCAGACCTTGATCGTGTCAGCGCCCAGCGCACAGGTGGCCACCGGGAACGGGTTGAAGGCGCGCACGCGCCGCGCCAGCTGCGCAGCGGGCAGGGTCCAATCCAAAGCGGCTTCCTGCTTGGCGATTTTGTGGGCGTAGTTCACACCCTCCAGCGGTTGCGGCGTGGCGGTGAGCGGGCCGCTTTGCGCTTGCCGCAGCACCTCCACCATCAGGGTGGCCCCCAGTGTGGCAAGCGCGTCATGCAAGCTGGCGGTGGTGTCTTGCGGTGTGATGGGCAAGACCTTCACGGCCAACATATCGCCGGTGTCCAGTCCGATGTCCATTTGCATGATGGTCACGCCGGTCTGCGTATCGCCCGCTTCAATGGCGCGGTGAATCGGCGCAGCACCCCGCCAGCGCGGTAAGACAGATGCGTGGATGTTCATGCAACCCTTGGGGAAACTTTCCAGAACCCACTGCGGCAGCAAGAGGCCGTAGGCCGCCACCACCATCACATCGGCCTGCGCCGCCAGCATCGCTTCGCGTGCGGCTTGCGCCTCGTCAGCGGCGGCGCCGTCAAGCTTTAAGCTCAGCGGCTGCGCCACGGGGATGCCGTGCTCCAGCGCAAACGCTTTGACCGGCGAGGCCTGCAACTTCATGCCACGACCCGCGGGCCGGTCGGGCTGGGTCAGCACCAAGGGGATTTCAAAACCTGCCGCATGCAGTTGCGCCAGCGCGATGCGCGCAAATTCCGGCGTCCCCGCAAAAATAACTCTCAAACCGACTCCTCACGCCGGGCTTTGAGCATTTTGGTTTTGATGCGCCCGCGCTTGAGCGGGGAGAGGTATTCCACAAACACCTTGCCCATGAGGTGATCCATCTCGTGCTGAATGCACACGGCCAGCAGGCCGTCGGCCTCGATCACCCGCGACTGACCATGCTCGTCGAGCGCGCGCGCATGCACCGCATTGAAACGCTCCACGCCGTCGTATATGCCGGGCACCGACAAACAGCCTTCTTCGTTGAGGTGCTTGTCCTCGCTCGTCCAGATCAGCTCGGGGTTGATCAGCACCAAAGGCTGATCGCGTTCCTCAGACACGTCGATCACGATGAGACGTTCATGAACGTCGACCTGCGTAGCCGCCAAGCCGATGCCGCTGGCCTCGTACATGGTGTCGAGCATGTCGGCAATCAGCGTGGTGACGCGCGCGTCCACCGTCGCCACTGTTTTGGCAACCTTTTGTAACCTAGGGTCGGGGTAGCAAAGAATGGGAAGTAAAGCCATATGTCCTCGGTGAATTGCCTGTATTTTCGCAACTTTTTAGCCAAGGCGTTGCTTTCAGTTTGGGACAAGCTGGACGTTGACGCCGCTTGAACGCAGAATCAGCAATGAAATAATGGTTTCGATTGGCACAATCCCTAGAGAACAGGCATGACGATGGCAAGAATCAATTCGACAGTGCTCACCCTGACTGCGCTGTGCGCAGGCCTCATGGCTGTGCCGGCATGGGCCCAGAAATACCCCATCACGTCCGCACAGGAAGCCACCGCCCAGAAAGTGGCGAACGCTGGCGTGCCTCTGGCTGATTTAGCCCCTAATGCGCCCGACACCTATGTGGTGAAGGCCGGCGACACGCTGTGGGACATCTCCAAACTGTTTTTGCAAAGCCCCTGGCGCTGGCCCGAACTCTGGGGCATGAACCTAGACGACATCAAAAACCCGCATTTGATTTACCCGGGACAAACCTTGGTGCTGGACAAAGCCAACGGCCGCGCCACTTTGCGAACCGCCAATGCCAAAGAGGCGATCACTGGTGACAAAGCGGGCCCGTCGGGCCTGACCGTCACGCTGGTGGACGAACCCGACGTGCCCACCGTCAAGCTGTCGCCTCGCACCCGCGCGAGCAATCTGAAATCAGCCTTGAGCACTTTGAAGCCCGGCGACATCGACCCTTTTTTGAACGAACCACTGATCGTAGATGAGGCAGAGTTGGCCAGTGCAGCGCGCATCGTGGCAGCGCCGGACAAAGGCATTTTGCTCACGCGCGGTGACCGGGCTTACGCGCGCGGACCTTTGGCCACCTTGCAGCCTAACGAGACAAACCCGCTGTACAGAATTTTTAACAATGCCACGCCGCTGAAAGATCCTGACACTGGCAGGGTATTGGGCTTTGAGGCCCATTACGCAGGCAAAGCACGCTTGGTGCGTAATGAGGCCAGTGAAGAGACTAAAAACGCGCGCGGCAAATCAAGCACCGCCATTGTTCCGGCCACGATTGACATCGTCGAGGCTAAAGATGAGATCTTGGTGGGCTACCGTTTGCTGCCGGATCCTGCCCGCGAATTTCCCACTTTCACACCGCACGCGCCTGCCTCGAACGTGAGTGGCAAAGTGGTTTCGGTCTATGGCAGCGCGGTGGTCAACGCCTCGCAAAATCAAGTGGTGGTGCTTAACCTGGGTCGGCTGGACGGCATCGAACGCGGCCATGTGTTGGCCATTTTGAAAGACGGCAAGCGCATGGTGGACACGACTGACGCGCAACGCGCCATGATCAAGTTGCCCAACGAACGCAATGGGTTGCTCATGGTGTTTCGCACCTTCGACCATTTGTCGTATGGCTTGATTCTGGAGATCACCGATGCGGTGCGCGTCGGGGATCGACTCATCCAGCCTTAAATCCAACACACCATGTCTCGTGATGAGCTGGCCAGCTGGTTGCGCTTGTGCTCAACACCCGGCATTGGCAGCACCACAGCACGCAAATTGCTCAGTGCTTTTGGTTTACCCGAGCTGATTTTCCAGCAATCCACAACCGAGTTAATGCAATGGGTGTCGGCTCGCCAAGCTGATGCTTTGCGCTCGCCCGCGGCAGATTTAGAGCAGCAGATTGCCCTGACTTGGGATTGGCTTCACACCCAGCCCGGGCAACGCGACATCGTCACCCTGGGCGACCCCGCTTACCCGGCCAGCTTGCTCGACATGGAAGACCCTCCCTGTTTGCTGTACCGCATGGGTCGCCTTGATCTGAGTATGGATTCAAAGCGAAGTCTGGCCGTGGTGGGCAGCCGCAACCCCACGCCGCAAGGCGAATTGAATGCTCGCCTTTTTTCCCAAGATTTGTCGCAAGCGGGCCTGACGATTGTCTCGGGCTTGGCGCTTGGCGTGGACGGCGCGGCCCACACCGGTGCGCTTGATGGGGCGATTGATAGGGGGATAGATAACGCTCTAGGCGCCCATCTGGCCACAGTGGCCGTCGTGGGCACCGGCTTAGACCGGGTCTACCCCAAGGCCCACTTGGCGCTGGCACACCGCATTGCGCAGCAAGGCCTCATCGTGAGCGAATACCCTTTGGGCACACCACCGCTGGCGGCGAATTTTCCCAAGCGCAACCGTCTGATCGCCGGCCTATCCAGCGCCACCTTGGTGGTTGAAGCCGCTTTGAAGTCCGGCTCGCTCATCACCGCTCAGATGACGGCTGAACAAGGCAAAGAGGTGTTTGCGATTCCCGGCTCCATCCATGCCACGCAATCCCGCGGCTGCCATGCCTTGATTCGGCAAGGCGCCAAGTTGGTGGAGTCTGCACAAGATGTGCTGGAGGACATGCCCAACGCCCGCACTTTGGGGCTGAGCCTTAACAGCTCAGAGACCCCGCACGGCGCCACGCAGGACCACCCTTTGCTGCAAGCCATGGGCTTTGAGCCCGTCAGTTTAGACGCCCTGCAAGCCCGAACCGGCATGGACACGGCGCAACTGCAAGCTGAGCTCATGGGTCTGGAGCTCGACGGCGCCTTGGCCCGCTTGCCCGGGGGCAGGTTTCAACAGCTGCGCACCCGATAGGGCGGGTGAATTCCCTGAGTCGCTGATTTTTCAAGCCGGCGCAAATTTTCTGCGCTATATTGAAGCCATGTTCGAAGTGCTTGTGTATGTCTACGAAAACTACTGGCGCGGAAGTGCCTGTCCTGAGTTAGACCGACTGCAGCGCAAACTCAGCGCAGCGGGCTTTGAGTCCGATGAGATCCAGCAAGCACTGAAATGGCTCGACGGCTTGAACCTAGCCGCCTTCGAATCGCGCACCGCCTTGGATGGCGAGCGTCACATCAAGCTGATTGCAAGTACCCCATCGCGTCACAGCATGCGGATTTATTCGGTGGCGGAGCAAGACCACCTCGGCGCAGAGTGCCTGGGCTTCATGACCTTCCTGGCCGACTCGGGGGTCTTACCCGACGCTATGCGCGAGATCGTGGTGGACCGCGCCATGGCCATTCCTGAAGACACGGTCTCGCTGGATGATTTGAAGATCATCATCCTGATGGTGTTCTGGAGTTTTGGTGAAGAGCCCGATGCGCTGGTGCTCGACGAACTCTGCGACGATCCGCAAGCGCGTTTGGCCCATTGATCAGGGCAAGGGCTTGTCGCTTCAGTCGGTCTGGAACAAGCGCTCCGGGTTGGCTTCGAGCTTGGTCAGGGCCTCACGCGTGGCACGCACTGTCAGCGCTTCCGACTCCTGCGGCACCAGCAAACCCGCCTGCAAGTAGGA
>CANGMW010000156.1 GCA_947454695.1 Comamonadaceae bacterium
CCGACTATCTTCATACCCTGACCTTGCCACTGAAATTGCCATGTAGCCCATGTTGTCGCGGCAATCGCTGCAACCGGCCCGGCCTTGGCCAAAACATCTGCCATTCGCGGCCCGATTCCCGACTTGATAAGCAAAGGTTTCAGTCCCTTGCGCACCCAGAACAAAAAGACTGTGGTCAGTAGCCCGACTATGAAAGTAAGAAGATGGACATTGGGAACTTGGGCAATGAGCGAGCGCACTAACTCAACAAAGTTGTGTCCCTCCGCCTTTACACCCATGATGGTTTTAATCTGGCTTGCGGCAATCAAAAGACCCGATGCTGATATGAAACCCGAGATGACCGGATGGCTCAAAAAGCTGGCAAGAAATCCCAGCCTTAAAACTCCCATCACCAGCAACATGGCACCAGACAAAAACGCCAAAGTGATCGCTACGCTCCAGTACGCATGGCTTCCAGGCACTGCATGTTCGCCAATGGCAGCGGCCGTCATCAACGACACCACAGCCACTGGCCCCACAGCCAACACGCGGCTGGTACCAAATATTGCGTACAGAATCAACGGCGCCACGCTGGCGTACAAGCCCACCTCGGGGGGCAAGCCTGCAAGCAGTGCATAAGCCAGACTCTGAGGAATCAACATGATGGTGACGATTAGTGCAGCCACCAGATCACTTACCAGCGTGTCACGGTCATACCTGCGCCCCCAATCCAGCACGGGCAATGACGGCAGGTAGTTTTTAAGTCCGGCCATGCTTTTCCTTATCCCACCATCTCTGGTTTGGCCAGCCACTCACGACCCTTGAGCATGGCATCCCAATACAAGGGCGGCAGAATGCGCTCTTTCAGGTACCAGGCCAGTGCCGACGGCTTGGTGCCATCGATCAGCCATTTCGGAAAGCTGGGTGCAACTTTGCCGCCATAGGTAAATTCGGCCAGGACAATCTTGCCGCGTTCCACCGTGAGCGGACACGAACCGTAACCGTCGTATTTGGCGTCGCCCTGTGCTTGCCCACGCGTGGCCAGCACGTTGTGCGCAACAACCGGTGCCTGCTTGCGTGCTGCGGCAGCGGTCTTTGCGTTGGTGGTGTTTGTCGCATCGCCCAGCGCAAATACGTTTGCGTGCACTTTGTGGCGCAGCGTTGCAGGGTCTACATCAACCCAACCTGCCGCATCGGCCAGCGGGCTGACACGGATAAAGTCTGGCGCTTTTTGGGGTGGCACCACATGAATCATGTCAAAACTTTGCGTGACCACTTCCTTGCTTCCGTCGGGCTTGGCCTGACTGAAGGTTGCCAGCTTATTGACGCCGTCAATCGCGGTAAGTGTGCGGCCGAAGTTGAGCTGAATGCCATAGGCCTTCACGTATTCCATCAGCGCGGGTACGTAGTCAGCGACCCCGAAGAGCACAGCTCCAGCATTGCAGAACTGAATGTCGACGTCCTTGAGAACCCCTTGGCGCTTCCAATGGTCGGCCGACAGATACATGGCCTTTTGAGGCGCCCCCGCGCACTTAATCGGCATGGGCGGCTGCGTAAAAACCGCCTTGCCGCCGCGCATTTGTTGAACCAGCTTCCATGTGTAAGGCGCCAGGTCGTAACGGTAGTTGGAAGTAACACCGTTGCGCCCAAGAGTGTCAGACAAACCTTCAATTCCATTCCAATCGAGCTTCAGACCCGGGCATACGACCAACTGCTTGTAGCTCACCACACGGCAGCCATCCAGAATAACGGCATTGCGCTCTGGCTCAAATGCGGCCACAGCAGCCTTGATCCAGTGCACGCCCTGCGGTAGCACAGCGCCCATGGTGCGGGCGGTAAATGCAGCGTCAAACACCCCGGCGCCCACCATGGTCCAACCCGGTTGGTAGTAGTGAATGTCTGCCGGGTCGATGATGGCGATGTCCAGACCTGGGCTGCGAGACAACAGACTGGAAGCCACGGCGATACCCGCAGCGCCCGCCCCCACAATAACAATTTCGTGCGTTGAGTCGGCAACTTCCACTGGCGTCTTGCCGCCATTGATGATGCGACGCACCAGGCCTTTCAGGTCATAACCGGCTTTGGCTGCGGCCTCGATCAGCGCGGGCAATGGAGACTTGCCGGCATTCGCCAGTGCCCACATGGTGGTTGAGCGCATGCCGGTGCGGCAATAAGCCAGCACGGGTTTGGGCAACTCATCCATCAAGCGTCCAAATGCAGCACCCTGCTCGTCCGTCACCTTGCCGGACTCAGCCGGTAGGTATTTGATTTGAAGTCCTGCATTGAGAGCCGCAGCTTCGATCTCTTTGAAGCCTGGCTGATCGGCACCCTCTCCGTCAGGCCGATTGCAGATGACGGACTTGAATCCGGCTTGCGCAATGGCCGCTATATCTGCCGAAACAATTTGCGGTGACACGGCGATGCCGGGTGCTAAATTTTTGATTTCCATTTTTGTCTCCTTTGTTAAATTTTTTAGGTCGCATTGCGCAGTGCAAGCGGCTTGTGAATGAACCGGTCTGCCATCTCAAAAGCAACCATGCCAGCAAGCATGGCCACCACAAACGCCACCGCCTTGGGTTGGCCCGCCGCCATCGACACCAGACCCGGGCCGGGACAGAACCCGGCAATGCCCCAGCCGACACCGAACAATGCTGAGCCGATCAATAAGCGCCTGTCAATCTGGCTGGAAGTTGGCAAGTGCAATGCGCCACCGAGAAAGCTTTGGGTACGCCTTTTTGCCAGGGCGAAGGCAAAGAAGCCAACCGCTATGGCACCACCCATGACAAAGGCCAGCGATGGGTCCCACATGCCGGACAGGTCTAAGAAACCAATGACTTTGCCGGGGTCTGTCATACCCGAGAGCAACAGGCCCAAGCCAAACAACAGCCCCACCAGAAATTCACTTAAACGGTTCATAGCAGACTCCTTAAAACAGATGGCGCAACACAAACACTGTCAAAAAGCCGAACGCCATGAAAGTGATGGTGGCCAAAAGCGAGCGTGGTGACATCCGCGACAAACCGCACACGCCATGGCCACTGGTGCAGCCCGAGCCGTAACGCGTGCCTAGCCCCACCAGCAACCCAGCAACGATTACTGACACATATCCCGCATCAATGCGCGGAGCATGAACCATGTCGGGCGGCATGAGCATGCGAAAAATCAAAGGCGATACCGCCATGCCCAGTAAAAATGCAATGCGCCATCCAGCATCGCCCTTTTTGGGCACCAGAAGGCCTCCAACGATGCCGCTAATGCCGAGCACCCGTCCGTTAACGAGGATGAACATTGCAGCAGACACACCGAGCAGCAATCCGCCGCTCAATGAAAGCCAGGGAGTAAAGTGATTCCAATCAATAGTCATAGCTCAGCTCTTTTCAGGCCCGCAGAAGTTTTGGTACAGCACCTGCATCACGGCGAGAGCCTGCGGACTGCACATTTGGTAGTAGATGTTTTTCCCGTCGCGCCGGGTACTGACCAACTCCTCATCGCGCAGCACAGTCAGTTGCTGGGACAAGGTCGGCTGAACGATACCCAGAATTTCTTCCAACTCTCCCACACGCTTTTCCCCTTGGCTCAGTTGGCACAAGAGCATCAGACGGTCCGGGTTGGAGAGCACTTTCATCAGGCGACAGGCCTTCGCCGCGCCGCTTTGCATTTCGGTTAGTTCAATTCCAGTTGTGTTCATAGCACCATCTTTTTTAATTGCAACGATGAAATTATATTGACTTATAGTTTATCTGTCAATAAACTATTAAAAACTTAATCAAAGGAAATGACATGACAACACCCCAAGTCCACGGAATTTTTGACCCTGCCACATGGACCGTTACGTATGTGGTTCACCAAGGCAAAGGCACTGAATGCGCCATCATTGACTCGGTGCTGGATTACGACCCAAAGTCTGGCCGTACCAAGACCACCTCGGCCGACAAAGTAATTGACTACGTGCGCAGCAATCAACTCAAAGTCGAATGGATTCTGGAGACCCACGCACACGCCGATCACCTGACGGCCGCGCCCTACCTCAAGTCACAGCTAGGTGGCCGCACGGCTATCGGCGATCACATTACCGCCGTTCAAAAAGTTTTCAAGGGAATCTTCAACCTCGAGAAGACATTCAAGCTTGACGGCTCTCAGTTCGACCACCTTTTCAAACCGGGCGAGACCATCAGCGTGGGTGCCCTCAGCGGTCAAGCCCTTTATGTGCCTGGCCACACCCCGGCGTGTATGGCCTACAAGTTTGGTGACGCCGTGTTTGTAGGTGACACCCTATTCATGCCAGATGTGGGCACGGCGCGCTGCGACTTCCCCGGTGGAGACGCCAAAACCCTTTATGCATCGACGCGTACCTTGCTGAACCTGGCACCCGAGACTCGGCTGTTCATGTGCCACGACTACCCGCCGGCAGGCCGCGATGTGAAGTTTGAAACCACGGTAGCAGAGCAGCGCGCGCACAACATTCACGTCCACGACGGCATCAGCGAAGAGGCCTTCATCGCCATGCGCACCAAGCGTGATGCCACGCTGGAGATGCCGGTGCTGATTCTCCCCGCAGTACAAATCAACATCCGCGCCGGTGAACTCCCTCCCAAAGAGGACAACGGCATTGCTTACGCAAAAATTCCATTGAACGCACTATGAGTACTTTCGACCACCCCAAGCTCGTTCAGAACATCAACGAGAACCTGATGACCCTGCGCAAGGCGCAGCCCGATGCCATGCAGGCCTTCGGTCAGCTGGCGCGTTCCGCTATGGGTGAGGGTGCTATCAGTACCAAGCACAAGGAACTAATGGCATTGGCCATCGGCATCACGCAACACTGCTCAGGCTGCATCGGTTTTCATGTCAAAGCGTTGCTGAAGCTGGGCTGCACCCGTCAGGAGCTGGAAGAAATGTTGTCGGTCTGCGTTTACATGGGCGGAGGCCCGGCCCTGATGTACAGCGCAGAAGCCCTCAAAGCCTGGGACACCATGGCTGCACCCTGAAAGTTCAACGTGTCAGATACCAAACCAACGCTACTTAAAGACATTCCCATCACCGTATCCAAGGCGCCTATCGAGCCGCCGCCGGGTGCCGATGAGGAAATGATTTCGCTCTACCAGGCGCACAAGAAAATTTATCCGCGCAGCGTATCCGGCTTTTTCTCGCGCTGGCGTTGGGCAACGGTATTTATGACACAACTGGTTTTCTATGGCGTGCCGTGGCTGGAATGGGGGCAACGTCAGGCGGTGCTGTTCGACCTGGGTGCCCGGCGCTTTTATATCTTCGGTCTGGTGCTGTATCCGCAAGACTTCATTTACCTCACCGGCATATTGGTGATTTCTGCTTACTCGCTGTTCTTGTTTACGGCGGTGGCGGGACGTTTGTGGTGCGGCTATGCCTGCCCGCAGACGGTGTACACGGAAATGTTCCTCTGGTTGGAGAAGCTGACCGAAGGCGACCGCTCTGCACGCATGCGTCGCGACGCTGGTCCGTGGAACGCAGAGAAGTTCGGCCGCAAAGCAGCCAAACAATTTTTGTGGATTGCGTTGGCGCTGTGGACCGGTTTCACTTTCGTGGGCTACTTCACACCCATCCATACGCTGGCAGCCGAATTCGCCAGCTGGAACCTGGGTTCCTGGGAAATTTTCTGGACCTTTTTCTACGCGTTTGCCACGTATGGCAATGCCGGCTTCATGCGCGAGCAGGTGTGCAAGTACATGTGCCCCTATGCACGCTTTCAGAGTGCCATGTTCGACAAAGACACGCTCATCGTCACCTACGACAAAGAGCGCGGCGAACCGCGTGGCGCACGCAGCAAAAAGGCCGACCTGGCCACCCTTAACCTGGGTGCCTGTGTGGACTGCAGCTTGTGCGTACAGGTGTGCCCCACAGGAATCGATATCCGCAACGGCCTGCAATACGAGTGTATCGGTTGCGGTGCGTGTGCCGATGTGTGCGACACGGTGATGGACAAGGTGGGTTATCCGCGCGGTCTGGTGCGCTACACCACCGAACACGCTTTGCAGCAAAAGTGGACCAAGGCACAAACCATCAATCACATCTTCAGACCGCGGGTGCTGATATACACCGCGATCCTGGGCGTTGTGGTGGTGGCCATGGGCATCAGCCTGGCGCTTCGCATACCGTTCAAGGTAGACGTTGTGCGC
>CANGMW010000157.1 GCA_947454695.1 Comamonadaceae bacterium
CATGAACAGTCCGGTGTCGCCCATGTGGTAAATCTTCACGCCGTTTTCCAGCGTGATGATGAAGCCCACCGGCTCGCCACCGAAATGGCTTTCGTCTTGGCCTGTGCCCGGGTTTTTCCAAAGGTACAACGACGAGTGCTCGGCCTTGACCATGGTGATCTTGAGCGCGGGCACATCGGCAAACGGCGTGAGGGTGCCGGTCTTGTTCATGCGCGGGGCCAGTTCGGGTGGCAACACACCCAGCACGGTCAGGGTCTGGTTCAAGTCACCGGGTGCGATGACGCGCGCTTTGTTCATGCGGGCCAGATCCGGCGCATCGGCGATATGGTCCGCATGGCCGTGCGTCACCAAAATTAAATCGACCTTGCCCAGCGCTTCCAGCGACTTGTAGGCGGCCGGTGTTTTCGGGTTGGGTCGCAGCCAGGGGTCAATCACGATCACCTTGCCGCTGGGCGTGGTCAGCCGAAACGCAGCCTGACCGAGCCAGAGTAATTCGGCTTTGTTGTCGGGGGTTTGGCCGATGGCCACACCCGGGGAACTTGCCAGTGCGAAGACCAAAGACAAAAACAATGCAATTCGATGAATTCGTGGCATAAAAGCTTTAGGAAAAATGGATTCGCACCGTCGTTCATGATGAAGACTATCTTTCAAGCAGTTTATTCTTAAATGTTATGACACCAAACTCCACTACTGAGCGTCTGAACTACTGGGCTGATAAAACGCCGCGTGGGGTGGCTATGGTCTACAGTTCCAACCGATACACCTACAGTCTGGTCAGGTTGCTGGTTCACAGGCTCGTTAAACATTGGCAATCACAGGGTATCCATAAAAACCATTGGGTGGCGCTGAAAATCAAGGACTCGGCATTGGAATTGATAGCCGCACTTTCGCTTGAAGCGATAGGCGCCGTCAGAGTTTCGCAAGTGGATGATGCGGCGTTGATGGATCAAGTGCATTTCTTGATCAGCGATAAAGAAATAACCCATACGCATCAAAACGCTATTTTTTTAGACCCGGATTTTTTAAGAAATTTCGCAAGCGTCAGGCCGGGAGATTTTGAATTCGAATTTTCAGTTCAACAAAACCTTGCCGATGACCCTGTATTTTTGTCATCAACTTCAGGAACTACGGGTGCCAAGAAGTATTTTTTTGACACTTACAAAGGCTTGTGGGCGAATTTGAATTTGATGCGAAGTCTTTATTTTTCAAAGCCCAATACCGTTTTTTTCAGTGTCTACAAACTCCAGGTTGGCGCGTCGTATGCGGGTTGTTGCATGGCTCTAGCCACCGGGGGGCAAATCATTTTCGCGGGCTATGACGATGTGCTGACGCAACTGGAGACCGTGCCTGTGTCGCATGTCGCACTTGTACTGAAAGATGCTCAAGCATTTCGGGACAAATACCCTGAGCTCTCACTCCAGCAAAAAATTTCAAGCTTGAGGGTTTTGGGGGCCGGCCTGCCTTTGGATTTGAGAATTTGGCTGGAGCAGCATTTGGCTGAACGAGTGTTCAATTCTTACTCTTCTAATGAAACGGGCCAGATTGGCGAGGTCACGGCTGAAGGGGTAACTGACATCTATCCGGGTGTTCAAGTCAAAATTGTGGATGAGCTAGGGGGGGATTTAGGTTTGGAAAAACAAGGGTTTATTTCAGTGAAATCGACCCAGGTAATTTCAGGCTATGTTTGGAATGAAGACCTCAATCCAATCCATTTCCAAGATGGATGGTTTCGCACCAATGACTTAGGTTATCTGAAGTCAGATCGCGTTTTGGTCGTGCTGGATCGTGCGGACAATATGCTGAATGTGGGCGGCATCAAAATCCCGCCCATTCCGATGGAGTCGCGCTTGAAGGAACTGCTGGGTATGGAGGCGCTCGCAATCATGAATCATCCGCCGCTTTCCGATGCAGTGGTGGTGGTGATTCAAAGCAAGCAAGCAGCTCAGTTTGCGGCAATCCGTTCGGTGGTCGACAGATTTTTCAGCGCGTCATTTCCGGTTCGCGTGGTGTTCCTCGATGAAATACCGCTGACCGAATCGGGGAAAATCAAAAAATTCGAACTCAGCAGCCTGATTCCTCCAGCTGTTTAGGTGCTGGCTTGGTTGGCTCAGGCCGCGGGCTTTAGTTAGCCAAGTTCTTAAAGCGTCGCTTCAATCGCGTGTCGCAAAGACGGCGTCACCTCAGGCATCACCCCGAACCAAGACGCAAATGCCGGACGCGCCTGGTGCAGCAGCATGCCCAAACCGTTAACCACCGGGTTGCCGCGTGCCAGCGCTTGCGCCAGCAGCGGGGTTTGCATCGGCACATAAATGATGTCCGACACCAGGGCGGTGACGGGCAGGGGGTCGAGCGCCAAGTCCAGCGGGTCTTGTCCTTTCATGCCGAGGCTGGTGGTGTTGACCAAGAGGGCCGCGCCACGCAGCGCCTCATGGCGTTGCGACCAGGGCACGGCGCGGATGGGTGCGCCGAGTTCGTCGGCCAGGGCTTGCGCTTTGTCCAGACTGCGGTTGCAAAGACGTATCTCCGTTGCGCCCTGGTCAATCAGCGCGACCAGCACCGCGCGCGCCGCGCCGCCAGCGCCCAACACCGTGATCGGGCCGGTGTCGGCGCGCCAGCCGGGCTGGGCTTGCAGCAGGCTTTGGATGTAGCCAAAGCCGTCATGGTTGTAGCCGCTCAGGCTACCGTCTTTATTCACCACGATGGTGTTGATGGCACCGATGCGTTGCGCCACCGGGTCGATGTGGTCGACCAAGGGCATGGCCGCCACTTTGTGCGGGATGGTGATGTTGCAACCGGCAAAGCCCAATGCCCGCAGGCCCCGCACCGCGTCGCCCAGCAAGTCCGGGGCGACCGGCAGCAAGACATAGCTGCCTTTGAGGCCGTGTTCGCGGATCCAGTGGGTGTGCAGGGCGGGTGAGCGCGAGTGCGCCACAGGCCAGCCCATGACGCCGGCAAGAATGAAAGGTTGGTCGTTGGCCATGCGGTGCTCGTTATCGGTTTAGGGTTCGCTGAAGTGGGCCGGACCGAAGACCTCGGCCGCGACTTGTTGAATCAACTCAATCATCGCCTGCTGGGTCATGGTGGTGGTGCGGCCGGCCGCACTGGCCAGCGCCAGCTTGCTGATGAGTTTGGGTTTGCCGATGCTGCGCGCCACAAAGTCTCGGGGTTTGCTGGAAGTGGCCAGCGCGTATTTGGGCAAGACGGCATGGCCCTCGCCATCGGCCACCAGATCCAGAATGGCCGAAATGCCGTCAATTTCCAGACTGACACGCGGTTTGCAACCGATGCCGGCCATTCCCGTTTCCACCGCCATGCGAATCGCATTGGGCCGGCTGGGGATCACCAGCGGCAACTTGGCCAGGTCTTTGAGGGTGATCGCGCCCGCCGGGAGTTTGTCACCGGCTTTGTCGTTGGCTTTGTCACTGCGCCGGCTGATGAGAAACAACTCTTCTTCCATCAGTGGCAAGGTGTTGATCTCCGGACTGGGGGAGGGGTTGTAGAGCAGGGCGATGTCCAGCCGTCCGGTGAGCAGCCATTCCTGCATGGACATGGTCAGTCCCTCGCTGATCGACAGCGCCGCACTGGGCAACTGCTTGCGAAACGCGCGTGTGATGGGCACGGTGAGCATCTTGGCAATGCTGGGCGGCAGGCCCAGCGCCACGCGCCCGGCCAGCGCACCTTGCACGCGCCCCAGGTCTTCCTGTGCGCGCGCCACCTGGTGCAGGATGCCGCGCCCGTGCCCCAGCAGCAGCTTGCCCGCATCGGTGGTGGTCACGCCGCGGCCGTTGCGCAGCAACAGGTTTTGCCGCAGCTCCACCTCCAGCAGGCGCACTTGGCGGCTCAGCGCCGGCTGGGCGATGTTGAGCACGCCGGAGGCGCGGGTGAAGCTGCCTAATTCGGCGACGCGGACAAAATATTCGAGTTGTTTGAGGTCCATGGTCTCTGGAATAGCTGGCGTCGATCAATGCTGCTATGTTATATCAGCTAGAGTGCCCATTTCATTGCCCGGGGGAGGGCTTGCACGGACAATTCTTCCACCTTCTGATTAGCCCTTTCCCCCACCTATGACCCCCACGATTCGCGGTATTTCTTCCATGGCCACACGGCTGCTGCTGAGCGATTTGCTGGCAGCCTTTGACGATCGGCTGCCCGCTGGCGTGCAGATGGAGTCGGTGGGCGGCGTGGACGCGGCCAAGCGGGTGCAGGCCGGGGAAGCCTTTGATGTGGTGATTCTGGCAAGTGAGGCCATCGACAAACTGATCGCTTCCGGCCAGGTGTTGAGTGGTTCGCGGGTCGACCTGGTGCGCTCCGGCGTGGCCGTGGCGGTGCGCGAGGGTGCGCCCCAACCCGATATTTCCAGCGAAGCCGCTGTGCGCGCTGCTGTACTGGCCGCGCCAAGTCTGAGTTATTCCACCGGTCCCAGCGGCGTGGCGCTGGCCGCCCTGTTCGAACGCTGGGGCATTGCCCAAAGCATTCGCGAGCGCATCGTGCAAGCGCCGCCCGGTGTGCCGGTGGGCAGTCTGGTGGCTCAGGGCCAGGTCGCGCTGGGTTTTCAGCAGCTGAGTGAGCTTTTGCCTTTGAGCGGTATCACCGTGCTGGGGCCGCTGCCCCCGGCGATTCAGATCACCACCACCTTCAGCGCCGGTGTGTGCGCTACGTCCACACAAGCGGATGCGGTGCGTGCTGTGCTGGCCTTGTTCAACTCGGCGCCCAGCGCTGACATCAAGCACCGTCATGGCATGGCGCCCGCCTGAAGTTTTTTCTTTTCGATTTTTCTGACCTCACCTAACAAGTTCATCATGAAACAACCGCTCATCATCGATTGCCACGGCCACTACACCACCGCACCCAAAGCATTGGAGAACTGGCGCAACCAGCAGATCGCCGGCATCCAGGACCCGGCACTGATGCCCAAAGTGGCGGACCTCAAAATCAGCGACGACGAGCTGCGTGAATCGATCGAGACCAACCAGCTTCGCCTGATGAAAGAGCGCGGCAGCGACATCACCATCTTCAGCCCGCGCGCCAGCTTCATGGCCCACCACATCGGCGACTTCAATGTCTCCAGCACCTGGGCGGCCATTTGCAATGAGCTCTGCTACCGCGTGAGCCAGCTCTTCCCCGATCACTTTGTGCCGGCCGCCATGCTGCCGCAGTCGCCCGGCGTTGACCCCAAAACATGCATCCCCGAGCTGGAGAAATGCGTCAAGGAATACGGCAATGTGGGCATCAACCTGAACCCCGACCCGAGCGGCGGCCACTGGACCAGCCCGCCCCTGACTGACCGTCAGTGGTACCCCATTTACGAAAAAATGGTGGAGTACGACATCCCCGCCATGATCCACGTCTCCACCAGCTGCAACGCGTGTTTCCACACCACCGGCGCGCATTACCTCAACGCCGACACCACGGCTTTCATGCAGCTCATTCAAGGTGACCTGTTCAAAGATTTCCCCACGTTGAAGTTCATCGTCCCGCACGGTGGTGGCGCCGTGCCTTACCACTGGGGTCGCTTTCGTGGTCTGGCGCAAGAGATGAAAAAGCCCTTGCTCAAAGACCACCTGCTCAACAACGTGTTCTTCGACACCTGCGTGTACCACCAGCCCGGCATCGATTTGCTGACCAAGGTGATCCCGGTGGACAACATCTTGTTCGCCTCCGAGATGATCGGCGCGGTGCGCGGCATCGACCCCGAAACCGGCAACTACTACGACGACACCAAGCGCTACATCCAGGCGTCCGACATCCTGAATGACGAGCACCGCTTCAAGGTGTACGAGGGCAATGCGCGCCGCGTGTTCCCGCGTCTGGACGCTGCCCTCCAGGCCCGTGGCCGCTGAGCGGCGCACCGACCCTGAATTGCCGTACCGATTGATTCATTAAATTTTGAGGAAATTCTCATGAGCACGCCCATCAACCAGCTTGGCATCGTCAAACGCAATATCGTGCGCGCCGACAAGGCCGCCGTCGACAAACTCGCTCGCTTCGGCGTGGCCACGATCCACGAAGCGCAAGGCCGCGTGGGTTTGACCAAGCCCTATATGCGCCCGATCTTCGGTGGCGCCCATGTGTGCGGCACCGTCGTCACCGTGCTGCTGCACC
>CANGMW010000158.1 GCA_947454695.1 Comamonadaceae bacterium
ACAATTTTCAACAGCTCAGCAAATACGCGCCGCCAACCACCAATTAACAGCGAAACCACCATCCATCCATCCATCCATCCATCCATCCAGCCAGCCCGCCCGCCGGACGAACCCGCCTACAGCGGTCCTGACCAAAGGCCGCGTGAGCCTTCAACGGGCCGAACGCTTCAGGGCGCCACAAACACGCGCGCTTTGCGGGGGGTGAGCACCAGGGTGTCGCCTTCGGCAAAGCCTTGTTCGTAGTACTGCGAGGTGGGGATCTGGGCTTCGATGATTTGCACCTCGGCCGGGTTGTCTCCCTCGGCCGCGACCAACTCCAAACGCGCAATCGGCCCCACCACAATCGCCCGGGTCAGCTGCGCCACGATCCCCTCTACACCCGGCGTGTAGCGTCGCACGTCCAAATCATGCGGACGCACGTAGGCGAAGGCTTTGGCATCCTGGGCATCATGGTGCTCGGGGCTGGCCAGACGCACCGTCTGGTCTTCCACACCGATGTGCATCTCGCCTTCATGGGCGCGGCCGTGAAACAGGTTCACATCCCCGAGGAAGCCGTAGACAAAAGGACTGGCCGGGTTTTCCCACACCTCCTGCGGGGAGCCGACCTGCTCCACCTGGCCTTTGTTCATCACCACCACGCGGTCGGCCACTTCCAGCGCTTCTTCCTGGTCGTGCGTCACAAAAATGGTGGTCACATTCAAATCATCATGCAAGCGGCGCAACCAGCGACGCAGCTCTTTGCGCACCTTGGCGTCCAGCGCACCAAACGGCTCATCAAGCAACAGGACTTTTGGCTCCACAGCCAATGCGCGCGCCAAGGCAATGCGCTGGCGTTGCCCGCCCGAGAGCTGCGAGGGGTAACGGTCGGCCAGCCAGTCGAGTTGCACCAGGTTGAGCAGGTCGTGCACCTTCTTTTTGATCTGCGCCTCCGAGGGACGCTCACTGCGTGGTTTCACACGCAAGCCAAACGCCACATTCTCAAACACCGTCATGTGACGGAACAAAGCGTAGTGCTGGAACACAAAGCCAACTTCGCGCTCGCGCACATGCACATGCGTGGTGTCTTCACCGCTGAACAAAATAGAGCCACTGTCGGCCGTCTCCAAACCCGCGATGATGCGCAGCAAGGTGGTTTTGCCACAGCCGGAGGGGCCCAGCAAAGCGATCAGCTCACCCGAATGGATGTCCAGGCTCACGTCGCCCAAGGCTTGGAAATTGCCGAACTGCTTGTGGATGTTTCTGATGTCGATACTCATGATTCGTGTCTCGCAGGTTCAGGGGGCGTGTGGGTTTTCGGGCGGCAAATCCGCCGTGGCTTTGAGCTCACGCTCATGACGCCACTCCACTACTGACTTCAACACCAAGGTCACCAAGGCGAGCAAGGCCAGGAGGGAAGCCACGGCAAAGGCGGCGACCGATTGGTATTCGTTGTACAAAATTTCAACATGCAAAGGCATGGTGTTGGTCTGGCCACGGATATGCCCGGACACCACCGACACCGCCCCGAATTCCCCCATGGCGCGCGCATTGCACAAAATAACGCCGTAAATCAAACCCCACTTGATATTGGGTAAGGTGACAAGCCAGAAGGTTTGCCAGCCTGTGGCACCCAGCACGATAGCGGCCTGCTCTTCGTCATTACCCTGGGCCTGCATGAGCGGGATCAGCTCACGGGCGATGAAAGGAAAAGTCACAAACACCGTGGCCAGCACGATGCCCGGTACTGCAAACACGATATGAATGTCGTTCGCTTGTAACCAGGGACCAAACCAGCCTTGGGCACCGAACATCAGGACATAAATCAGACCAGCCACCACCGGCGACACCGAGAACGGCAAGTCCACCAGGGTCGTCAAAAACGCCTTGCCGGTGAACTCGTATTTGGCAATGGCCCAGGCGGCCGCCACGCCAAACACCAGGTTCAGTGGCACCGCAATCAAGGCCGTGATGAAAGTCAGGCGAATAGCCGACCACGCATCGGGCTCCTGCAAGGCCAGCCAGTAGGCGGCCCAGCCTTTGCGCAAGGCCTCGGTGAAGACCGCAGCCAGCGGCAGCACCAGAAAGAAAAACATAAAGGTCAAGGCCACGCCAATCAGGCTGTAGCGAACCCAGGCCGGCTCGGTGGTGCCTGCCTGGGCGCGGCGCACCGGGGTTTGAACAGTCGTGTTCATGCGGGTGCTCCGGTGCGGCGACGTTGCCATGCCTGCAAAGCGTTGATGAGCAAGAGCAGGATGAAGGACATGATCAGCATCACCACGGCGACCGCTGTGGCGCCGGCATAGTCGTATTGCTCCAGTTTGCCGATGATGATGAGCGGCGTGATCTCTGAGACCATGGGCATGTTGCCGGCAATGAAAATCACCGAGCCGTACTCACCAATGGCCCGTGCAAACGCCATGGCAAAGCCTGTAAGCAAAGCCGGTGCAATGCTGGGGAAAATCACCCGGCTGAAGGTCTGCCAGCGCGTGGCGCCCAAACAGGTGGCGGCTTCTTCGAGTTCTTTCTCGGCATCTTCCAACACGGGTTGCACCGTGCGCACCACAAAAGGCAAGCCAATGAAAATCAGCGCAATGACCACCCCGTTGGGGTTGAACGCGAGCTGAATACCCAAGGGCTCCAGGTACTGACCCACCCAGCCATTGCCTGCCAGCAAGGCCGTCAGCGAGATGCCTGCCACGGCGGTCGGCAAAGCGAAGGGCAAATCCACCAGCGCGTCGACCACCTTCTTGCCAAAAAATTTGTAGCGCACCAGGACCCAAGCCACCAGCAAGCCGAACACCACATTGACCAGGGCTGCGATGAAGGAGGCGCCAAAGGTCAGCCGGTAAGACGCCATCACGCGCGGGCTGGTCACGGCCGACACAAACTGGTCCCAGGTGAGCGTGAACGTTTTGAAGACCAAGGCCGAGAGCGGAATCAACACAATCAAGCTCAGGTAGGTGAGCGTGAACCCGAGGGTGATGTTGAATCCGGGCAGCACGCGCGCGGGCTGATGGCGACGCGCCAGAGAGAACAAAGCCATGAAAAATCACTTCACCGTGTAAATCTTGTCGAACTGGCCGCCGTCATTGAAGTGAACTTTTTGCGCTTCGCTCAAGGAGCCGAAATACTCGCTCACGGGCACCAACTGGATGGGCTTGAAGGTTGAAGCGTATTTCTTCAACAAGGCTGGCGAGCGAGGACGCAAGGCGTGTTTGGCGGCGATCTCCTGCGCCTCGTCGGAATACAGGTAATTCAGGTACGCCTTGGCCAATTCGCCCGTGCCTTTTTTGGCCACGGTGCGCTCCACCACCGCCACGGGGTTCTCCGCAATGATGCTGACCGAAGGGTGCACGGCATCGACCTTGCCTTCACCGAATTCGCGGTCCACCGACACCACTTCTGATTCAAACGTCACCAGCACATCGCCGATATTGCGTTGCAGGAAGATGGTGGTGGCGTCACGCCCGCCTTTGGCCAGCACCGGGACATTTTTGAAAATCTTGCCCACAAATTCGGCGGCTTGTACATCGGTCTGACCTTTTTTGCGCGCATAGGCCCAAGCCGCCAGGTAGGCCATGCGACCATTGCCACCGGTTTTGGGGTTCACGATGATGACCTGCACGCCCGGCTTGGTTAAATCGTCCCAGTCTTTGATGCCCTTGGGGTTGCCGTTTCGGGTGAGGAACAACATGGTGGACGTGGTGGGCGAGGCGTTATTGGGGAAACGCTTGGCCCAGTCTTTGGCCACCACACCGGTACCGGCCAAAAATTCAATGTCGGTGGTGGTGTTCATCGTCACCACATCGGCTTCCAGGCCATCGTTCACAGCCCGTGCCTGGGCGCTGGAGCCGCCGTGGGCCTGATCGATCTTCACGTCTTTGCCGGTGGTTTTTTTGTAATGCGCGACAAAAGCCGCGTTGTAGTCCTTGTAGAACTCTCGCGCCACGTCATACGAGGCATTCAACAAGGTCTGGGCGCTGACCATCGAGGTCAAGCTGAACAAGCCCAATGCAAACACAGTCGTCAGATTTTTTTTCATACAGATTGAAGTTCAAAAGAAGGGGTTGAAGCGGCGCCTGCGGCCGGCTTGAAAGTCAAAGGTTGTACCACCAAAGACTGCAACAGTGCCAGACCCAGCGGCCATGCCCCGAAACCTGAGTCGATATTGATGTGTCCGGCATTTTGCAAGCGGACAAACTCACTGCCCCAGGACCGCGCGTAGGCACCGGCGGTTCGCACCGGACAGAACGGGTCGTTACTACTGGCCACCACCACACTGCGGTAGGGCAAAGCTTGGTAAGGCACGGGGGCAAAATCCACCAGCGCGGCCCGACGGTCAGGATCAGCAGGTGCCACCAGCAAAGCGCCTGATACACGCGCCACGGCCTCAGGCGGCAGATAAGTGGACGCAATGCAGCCCAGACTGTGAGCGACCAGCACCACCGGCTCTTGTTGAGCCAGCACGGTGTCAGCGATACGCTGAACCCAGGCCTCACGCGAAGGGGAAATCCAATTGTCCTGATGAACCCGCACCGCACCCACAATGGACTCGGCCCACAGGCTTTGCCAGTGGCCGGGGCCGGAATCGCGCCAACCGGGCACGATGACGATGGAATGGGAGGCAGACATGCGCCCGATTGTGGGCGGCCTCGCCCCAAACTCAAACAACTGATTCTTTGTTAGCTAATAACCCAAGCGAATATAGAAGGCACAGCGCCATCCAAGGGCTTAAGCCGCAAGTGTGGCCCTGAGTCGCTGATTGACCAACGCGATGTCCGGCGTGGTCGAGGCAGTGAAATCGCCCGACAAGGCGCGTTCGATCATTTGTACGGCCACGCCTTCGTGGGGCAACAGGGTGCCCCAGAAATAGACATGCGCTTGACCGGAAATGAGCAGCGTGGGGAAATTTTCAACATCCACGTTATCCAGAACGTCCGACTGATCCTCGATATCCACCCAGGCGAAATCGGCGCGCACGCCGAAACTCGCCCGGAGGCGGTCGAATACCTGTACATAGTCATCGCAAGTCCGGCACCAGGCGGCACAAAAGCAGGCGATCAAGAGTCGTTCGGGTTGGTCGGATTGTTCGGGCATTTCACCGGTAGAAAGAGCTTAGCGTCTGGCTAAGCGCACTGGCTTAGCCACGCCCATCATACGGTCAAGGGTTATGTCACTTCTTCAGGTAGATCTGGTCGAAGCTGGCGCCATCCGCAAAATGGTCTTTGGTGGCTTGGGTCCAGCCGCCGAAAGCTTTGTCAACCGTCACAAGGTTGAGCTTGGGAAATTGCTTGGCGTATTTGGCCTGCGCTTTCGGTGCGGTGGGACGGTAGAAGTTCTTGCCGGCAATGTCTTGGCCTTCATCGGTGTAGAGGTACTCCAGGTAAGCCTGCGCCACGGCACGCGTGCCTTTTTTGTCCACGTTCTTATCCACCACCGTCACGGCCGGTTCAGCCAGGATGGACAGGGACGGCACCACCACGTCAAATTTGGCGCCAAACTCTTTTTCCAGCAGGTACGCCTCGTTTTCCCAGGCAATCAGCACATCGCCCTGATTGCGTTGCGCAAAGGTGATGGTGGAGCCGCGCGCACCGGTGTCCAGCACGGGCACGTTCTCATAAAGCTTCTTCACAAACTCCTTGGCCTTGGCATCCCCGCCGAGTTTGCGTTTGGCGAACTCCCAGGCAGCCAGGTAATTCCAGCGTGCGCCGCCGGAGGTTTTGGGGTTAGGCGTGATCACGCTGATGCCGGGCTTGATCAAATCGTCCCAGTCTTTGATGCCTTTGGGGTTGCCTTCACGCACCACCAGAATGATGGTGGAGGTATAGGGCGAACTGTTGTGCGGCAGACGCTTTTGCCAGTCTTTGGGAATGAGTTTGCCGTGCTCGTACAAGGCATCGGTGTCACCCCCCAGCGCCAGTGTGGCCACATCGGCTTCTAGGCCGTCGATGATGGAGCGGGCCTGCTTGCCCGAGCCACCGTGCGATTGTTTGATCGTCACGTCTTGGCCGGTCTTGCCTTTCCAATATTTGGCGAAGGCCTGGTTGAACTCCACATACAACTCGCGGGTGGGGTCGTAGGAGACGTTGAGCAAGGACACCGGCGCGGGTTGTGCGG